>DASTHP010000277.1:0-8759 GCA_035718125.1 Burkholderiales bacterium
GGTTTCCAGCACCTTCGGCCGCACCACGGGCACGCCGAGAATGTCGGCCTGGAATTGCATGAGCAGGTCGTTGGCCGTCGCGCCGCCGTCCACGCGCAGCTCCGTCAGCTTCTCGCCCGAGTCCTTCTGCATCGCCTCGAGGACGTCCGCGCTCTGGTAGGCGATGGCTTCGAGCGCCGCGCGCGCGATGTGCGCCCGCCCGGTGCCGCGCGTGAGGCCGATGATCGCGCCGCGCGCCTGCGGGTCCCAGTGCGGCGCGCCCAGGCCGGTGAACGCGGGCACCAGGACCACGCCGGCAGAATCAGGGACGGTCGCGGCGAGAGCCTCGATCTCGGCGCTCGATTCGAAGAAGCGCATCTCGTCGCGCAGCCACTGCACGACCGCCCCGGCGATGAACACGCTGCCCTCCAGCGCGTAGGTCTTCTCGGCGCCGCGCGCGCCCCCGAGTTGCGCCGTGGTGGTGCTCACCAGGCCGTTCGCCGAGCGCACCACGCGGCTGCCCGTGTTGAGCAGCAGGAAGCAGCCGGTGCCGTAGGTGTTCTTCGCCATGCCGGGCTGGTGGCAGCCCTGGCCGAAGAGCGCCGCCTGCTGGTCGCCGGCGATGCCGGCGATCGGCACGGCCTCGCCGAGCACCGAGGGCGCGATCATGCCGAACACGTGCGCCGACGGATACACCTCGGGCAGGATGGCGCGCGGCACGCGCAGGATCTCGAGCAGCTCCGCGTCCCAGTCGCCCTGGTGGATGTCGAACAGCATGGTGCGCGCCGCGTTCGACGGGTCGGTGACGTGGGTGCGGCTCTCGGAGAGCTGCCAGGCGAGCCAGGTGTCCACGGTGCCGAAGGCGAGCTCGCCGCGCTCGGCGCGCCCGCGCGCGCCGGGGATGTTGTCGAGCAGCCAGGCGATCTTGGTGGCGGAGAAGTACGGGTCGATCACCAGCCCGGTCTTGCGCTGGATGGTCTCCTCCACGCCGGCGGCGCGCAGTGCGGCGCACATCGGCGCGGTGCGCCGGTCCTGCCAGACGATGGCGTTGGCGAGCGGCTCACCGCTTTGCCGGTCCCAGAGCAGCGTGGTCTCGCGCTGGTTGGCGATGCCGGCGGCGACGATCTCGCGCGCATTGACGCCCGCGCGCTCGACGGCCTCGCGCGCGACCGCGCACTGGGTGGCGAAGATCTCGCGCGGATCGTGCTCGACCCAGCCCGGATGCGGATAGATCTGGCGGAATTCCTGCTGCGCGCTCTCGACGGGCGTGCCTTCCTCGTCGAAGACGATGGCGCGCGAGCTGGTGGTGCCCTGGTCCAGGGCGAGGACGAACTTCACGCCGGGATTCTACTTCGCCGCCGGCGGCGGCTCGGCGGCGAGCGCGAAGCGCACCAGCTCGGCGACGTTGCGCGCGCCCAGCTTCGCCATGATGCGCGTCTTGTGCACTTCCACCGTGCGCGCGCTGATGCCCAGCTCGCGGGCAATCTCCTTGGCGTGCAGCCCACGCGCCGCGGCGGCGAGCACCTCGCGCTCGCGCGCCGTGAGCAGGCCGAGCCGCCCGGCGTCGGCCGCGCGGCGCAGCCGCAGGTTTTCCTTGGAGAAGGCGTTGCCGATCGCGGCGCGCAGCTGCTCGTGGTCGAACGGCTTTTCGAGAAAATCGACGGCGTCGGCGCGGAACGCGGCGCGCGCCGCCGGCACGTCGCCGTGCGCGGTGATGATGATGAAGGGCAGCGGGCTGCCGCGCCGGTGCATTTCCGCCTGCAGCTCGATGCCGCTCGCCCCCGGCAGCCTGAGGTCGGCGATCACGCAGCCCGCCCAGTCTGCGCGCCACGCGGCCAGGAAGGCCTCGGCGTCGGCGAAGAAGGCGGTGCGGTACCCGGCGAGGCCGAGCATCAGCGCGAGGGAGTCGCGCACCGAGGCGTCGTCGTCGACGATGTAGACGGTCAGGGGTTCTGGCTGCATGGCAGGACCAGGTGGAATTCGCCGTGCGCCGCGGCGCGCGCGCTGAGCGAGCCACCGTGCGCCTCGGCGATGGCGCGGCTGATGGCAAGCCCCAGGCCCATGCCGCTCGCCTTGCCGGAGACGAACGGCTCGAAGACGCGCTCGCGCATCTCCACGGACAGGCCGGGGCCGCTGTCGGCGAAGATCAGGCGCAGGTGCTCGTCGTCCTGGCGCTGCGCCTGCACGTCGATCGCCGAGGGCGCGGCGCCCTGGCGGATCGCCTCGTGCGCGTTGGCGATCAGGTTGCGGATCACCACCTCGATCTGCGTGCGATCGACGTACAGGTCCGGCAGGCCCGATTCCCCGCGCACGCGCAGCACCTCGCTCTCGGGCCCGAGTACCTGCTGGCCGATGCGCCGCACGGCGGCGAGCAGCTCGCCGGCGGGCACCGGCTCCAGTCGCGTGGTGCCGCTGCGAAAGAAGTCGCGCAGCCGGCGCACCACCTCGGCGGCGCGCCGCGATTCCTGCAGCATCTTGCCGATGATCTCCGCCAGCGCCGGATCGCGCAGGCCCGAGCGCTCCAGCAGCATGAGCGCCGATTGCCCGTAGTTGGCGAGCGCGGTGAGCGGCTGGTTCACCTCGTGCGCGATGGCGCCCGCCGTCTCGCCGGCGGCGGCGAGGCGCAGCGTCTGGCGCAGGCTCCGCGCGGCACGCTCGCGCTCGTCCACCATCATGCCCAGGTACAGGCCGGTGAGCGTGAAGGCCGCCACCAGCGCCTGCAGCTCGAGCACCGGCAGCTCGGCGCCCGCCTCGCGCCGGATGCCGAGCACCACGCCGATCTGCACCAGGGCGGTGGCGGTCACGGCGCCGTTCATGCCGCCGCGCGCCGCGATCCAGATGAGCGGCACGAACAGCAGGTAGAACAGCCGCGCCGGATCGCCGGCCGGGCCGTAGAAGATGAGCCACAGCGTTGCGGCGAGCACCGCGGCCTGCAGCAGCGTTTCCGGCCGGCGCGCGAGCGCGAGCAGGCCGGCGCGGCGTTCTGCGTCCGCCACCGCGAGCAGCAGCGGCGCGGTGACCAGGATGCCGACGGCGTCGCCGAGCCAGAAGCGCAGCAGCGCTTCCGGTACCGGCGTCGCGCCGAGCAGGTTGGCGCCGCGCAGCAGGCCGACGAACGCGGTGCCGACGATTGCCGTGCCGGCCAGCACCACGCCCGCGAGCAGCGTCAGGTGGCGTGCGGAGCGCAGGCCGCGGTCCGGGAGCAGCGTGCGCAGCACGGCGGCCATCGCCGCGTAGCCGCCGGCGAGCGTCACCGAGGTGAGCATCGCGATGAGCGCACCGCCGGGCAGGCCGCGCACCACCGCCTCGGCCAGCACCACCGTGCCGAGCACGGCGCCGACGTGCTGCAGCCCGCCGAGCATCATCCACACGATCGCCAGGCCGTGCTGCGGGTTCCAGGGCGTGATGTTGAACGGCCCGACCGGGTCGATGTAGCTCGCCCAGTCGAGCGCGATGTAGCAGGGGGCGAACACCAGGGTGTCGCGCAGGGTGCGGAGCAGGGACATAAGCAATTGCCCGTACGCGCGATCCGGTCTGTGCGCGCGCGGGCGGCGCAACTATTGTGCACCACCATGCTCTCCCAAGCCACCCGCGGCATCGCCGAAGTCTTCGACCTCGGCCTGTGGTCGGACTGGTTCGCCCAGCTCGACCGCGAGTTCATCTTCCTTCTCGTGCTGCCCTTCGTCGTCGCCGTGATCGGCCTGTGGGCGGCCTACCTGCACCGGGACGAGGACTAGCCGTGCGCACCGCGGCGCTCGCGGCCACGCTGTTCGCGTTCTGGCTGCTGCTGTCCGGCATCTACACGCCGTTTCTCGTGCTGACGGGGCTCGCGGCGTCGATCGCCGTCGCGGCGCTGGCAAGGCGCATGGAGCTGATCGACCGCGAAGGCCAGCCGCTGCACCTCGGTCCGGGCGCGGTCCTGTACTGGCCCTGGCTGGCCAGGGAAATCGTCAAGTCGGCGTGGCGCGTGGCGCGGATCATCCTGCATCCGCGCCTGCCGATCAGCCCGGCGCTCGTGCGCTTCCGGCCCTCGCAGCACAGCACGGTGGGCCTGGTGACGCATGCGAACTCGATCACGCTGACGCCGGGTACCGTGACCGTGGAGGCCGAGCGCGACGAGTTCCTGGTGCATGCGCTCACGCGCGCCGGCGCCGCCGAGCTCGCCGGCAGCGAGATGGACCGGCGCGTGTGCCGCTTCGAGGGGTCGGCCTGATGTTCGCCGCCGCCGGGGTGGCGCTGCTGGCGACGCTCGCGCTGCTGCTCGCGCGCGCAGTGCTCGGCCCCACCGTGTTCGACCGCCTGCTCGCCGCCAATGCCATCGGCACCGTGGCGGTGCTGCTGCTCGCGCTCAGCGGTTTTGTCACCGGCCGGCCCGAGTTCCTCGATCTCGCCATCGTCTACGCGATGCTCAACATCGTCGGCACCGTCGCGGTGCTCAAGTTCTTCCGCTTCGGCAGCCTTGCGCAATGAGCTTGCTCATCGACGCCGCCAGCTGGCTTCTGCTCGGCGCGGGCAGTCTCGCCTGCCTCGTCGGCGCGCTCGGCCTGCTGCGCATGCCGGATTTCTACACGCGCCTGCACGCCGCGAGCGTCATCGAGACGCTCGGCGCGGGCGGCCTGCTGCTCGGCGCGATCCTGCAGGCGGGCTGGAGCCTCGCGGCGGTGAAGCTGGCGATCATCGGGCTGCTGGTGTTCTTCACCAGCCCGGCGGCGGCGCACGCCCTCGCGCGCGCGGCGCTCGGCCGCGGCCTGCAGCCGCTGCTCGACGGGGAGACGCCGCCATCGAAGCGCTGATCATCTACGTGCTGCTGGCGACGCTGGCGGTCACGGTCGTGGCCATGGCGCTGCAGCGCAACCTGTTCTCGGTGGTGGTGCTGTTCGCCATCTACAGCTTCCTCATGGCGACGCTGCTGGTGGCGCTGGACGCGGTCGACGTCGCCATGACCGAGGCCGCGGTGGGCGCCGGCATCTCGACGGTGCTGTTGCTCGGCGCACTGCACCTCACCGGGAGCACGGAGGCCAAGCGCCTCGAGCGGCCGCTGGTGCCGCTCGCGCTGTCGAGCGCGGTGGGCGCGCTGCTCGCCTACGGCTCGCTCGGGCTGCCCGCGTTCTCGGACCCGCAGGCGCCGATCCATACCCACGTCGCGCCGCGCTATCTGAACGAAGGTCCGCGCGAGACCGGCGTGCCGAACGTGGTCTCCGCGGTGCTCGCCAGCTACCGCGGCTTCGACACGCTGGGCGAGACGGTGGTCGTGTTCGCCGCCGGCGCGGGGGTGCTCGCGCTGCTGCGCCGCCGGAGGAAGGGCAAGTGAAAGACGACCTCATTCTGCGCGTCATCGCCAAGCTGCTGATGCCGTTCATGCTGCTGTTCGCCCTGTACGTGCAGTTCCACGCCGACTTCGGCCCGGGCGGCGGCTTCCAGGCGGGCGTGATCGCCGCCGCCGCGATCGTCTTCTACGCGCTGGTGTTCGGCTTGCGCGCCGGCGAGCGGCTGGTGCCGCCACGGCTGGTGGAGGTGCTGCTCGCTTCCGGCGTGCTGCTGTTCGCCGGCGTCGGCTTCGCCGGCCTCGCGCTCGGCGGCAACTACCTCGATTACTTCGTGCTCGCCGCCGATCCGGTCGCCGGCCAGCACCGGGGCATCTTCTGGGTGGAGGTGGGCGTGCTGCTCAGCGTGGCCGGCGTGATGCTGAAGCTGTTCACGGCGTTTGCCGGACGCGGGCGCGACGCGCAGGACGACGCATGAACGCGCTCACCGCCTATTTCAGCTACTGGGTCACGCTGTTCCTCGCGATCGCGGGCATGTACATCCTCATCGCGCGCGGCAACCTGATGAAGAAGCTGATCGGCCTCGCGGTGCTGCAATCCTCCGTGTACCTGCTGTACATCGCGCCCGGCAAGCTGGTCGGCGGCACCCCGCCGATCGTCGCCGCGGGATTCTCCACCTACTCCAACCCGCTGCCGCACGTTCTGATCCTCACGGCCATCGTGGTCGGGGTCGCCACGCTCGCGCTCGGCCTCGCGATCACGGTGCGCATCCGCGAGGCCTACGGCAGCATCGAAGAGGACGAGATCCTCGAGCGCGACCGGGCGGACGCGCGCTGATGCTCGAGCATCTGCCCGCGCTGCAGGTGGTCCTGCCGCTCGTCGCCGCGCCGCTGATCGTGCTCGCGCGCAGCACGCGCTTCGCCTGGCTCGCGACCACCGCGGTGAGCTATGCCTGCCTGCTGATCGCGGCGCTGCTCGCCTCGCGCGTGGCCGCGGGCGGGCCGATCTCCTACGCGCTCGGCAGCTGGCCGCCGCCCTGGGGCATCGAGTACCGCGTGGATGCGCTGAGCGCATTCGTGCTGGTGGCGGTGTCGCTCACCGCCTCCTTCGTCGCGCCCTACGCACAGCGCAGCATCGCGGCGGAGATCGATGCCGACCGGCAGTACCTGGTGTACGCGATGTACTGCCTGTGCCTCGCCGGGCTGCTCGGCATGGCGGTCACCGGGGATGCCTTCAACCTGTTCGTGTTTCTCGAGATCTCCTCGCTGGCCTCCTACGTGCTGATCGCGCTGGGCCGGCGGCGCCAGGCGCTGCTGGCCGCGTTCCAGTACATGCTGATGGGCACGGTGGGTGCCACGTTCTACGTCATCGGCGTGGGGCTGCTCTACCTGGTGACCGGCACGCTCAACCTCGCCGACCTGGCCGAGCGGCTGCGCGGCGTGGAGGACCTGCGCCCGGTGCTCGCCGCGCTCGCCTTCATCACCGTGGGCATCGGCCTGAAGCTGGCGCTGTTCCCGCTGCACCAGTGGCTGCCGAACGCCTACGCCTATGCGCCATCGATGGCCACCGCCTTCCTGGCGGCCACCGCCACCAAGGTCTCGGTGTACGTGCTGCTGCGCTACTACTTCACCGTGTTCGACCCGGCCGCGCTGTTCGAGCGGCTGCCGACGCGCGAGACCTTCCTCGCGCTCTCGGTCGCCGCCATGATCGTCGCGTCGCTCGCGGCGGTGTTCGAGCAGGACGTCAAGCGCCTGTTCGCCTGGTCGAGCGTGGCGCAGGTCGGCTACATCACGCTGGGCATCGGCCTGGAGAACCACGCCGGCCTCACCGGCTCGATCACGCACCTGCTCAACCACGGCGTCACCAAGGGCGCGATCTTCCTCCTGCTCGGCGGCGTGGCGTTGCGCGGCGTCGCGCCCGCGATGACGGTCAGCAGCCTTGCCGGCCTGGGCCGCCGCATGCCGCTCACCGCGCTCGGCCTGGTCATCGCGGGGCTGAGCCTCATCGGCATGCCGGGCACCGCGGGCTTCGTCACCAAGTGGTACCTCATCACGGGGGCGCTCGAGCGCGGCGCCTGGTGGGTGGTGGCGGCGATCGTGGCGAGCTCGCTCATCGCCGTGGCCTACGTGTGGCGCGTGGTCGAGGTGGCCTACCTGCGCCCGGCGCCGGGCGGCGCGGCGCGGCGCGAGGCGCCGGCCGGGATGCTTGCCGCGGGCCTCGCCATGGCCGGCCTGTGCGTGTACTTCGGGCTGTTCACCTCCGTTAACGTCGAGGGCGCGCGCGCAGCCGCCTCGCTCCTGCTGAAGGGGGCGCCGTGATGCTCGCCCTGTGTCTCGCCATCCCGGTCGCGAGCGCGCTCCTCCTGGCCGCGTGCCATCGCCGACCGAATCTGCGCGAGGCGGTGTCGCTGGCCGGGGCGGCGGCGCTGTTCGCCGGCGTGGCCGCGCTCGCCGGGGAAGTGCTGGCAGGCGCGCGTCCGCGCCTCGTGCTTGGCGAGATCTTCCCCGGCCTCGCGCTCGCCTTCGAGCTCGAGCCGCTCGGGCTGCTGTTCGCGCTCGTCGCTTCCGGCCTGTGGTTCGTGAGCGTCGTCTACTCGATCGGCTACCTGCGCGGCAACGCCGAGCCGCACCAGACGCGCTTCTATGCCTGCTTCGCGCTCGCCATCGCCAGCGCCATCGGCGTGGCGTTCGCCGGCAACCTGCTCACGCTGTACCTGTTCTACGAGGCGCTGACGCTGGTGACCTGGCCGCTGGTCACGCACCACGGCGACGCGGCGGCGCGCCGCGGCGGGCGCACCTACCTCGCGCTGCTGCTGGCCTCGTCGATGCTGTTCTTCCTGCCCGCGATGGCGATCACGTGGTGGGTCGGCGGCACGCTGGACTTCACGCCGGGCGGCATCCTCGCGGGCAAGGTGTCGGGCGGCGCGGCGGCCGGGCTGCTCGCGCTGTATGCCTTCGGCATCGGCAAGGCCGCGCTGATGCCCCTGCACCGCTGGCTGCCGGCGGCGATGGTGGCGCCGACGCCGGTCTCGGCGCTGCTGCACGCGGTGGCCGTGGTGAAGGCCGGCGTGTTCTCGATCGTCAAGGTGGTGCTCTACGTCTTCGGCCTGTCGTTCGAGCCCGCCGCCTTCGCCTGGCTGCCCTGGGTGGCGGGCTTCACCATCCTGGCCGCCTCGGTGGTGGCGCTGCGCGCGGACAACCTGAAGCGCCGGCTCGCCTACTCGACCGTGAGCCAGCTTTCCTACGTGGTGCTCGCCGCGGCGATCCTCGCGCCGCTGTCGATCGCGGGCGCGGTGCTGCATATCGCCGCGCACGCCTTCGGCAAGATCACGCTGTTCTTCGCCGCCGGCGCGGTGTACACGGCCGCGCACAAGACCGAGGTCAGCCAGCTCGACGGCCTGGGCCGGCGCATGCCCTGGACCTTCGCCGCCTTTGCCGTGGGCGCGCTGTCGATGATCGGGCTGCCGCCGGCGGCGGGCTTCGTCAGCAAGTGGTACATGGTCTCGGGCGCGCTCGC
>DASTHP010000278.1:0-3283 GCA_035718125.1 Burkholderiales bacterium
CGCCGCAGCAGTTCGACGCTTTCATCAAGGGCGAGCTGAAGCGCTGGCCCGCGGTCGTCAAGGCCGCCGGGATCAAGTCAGAGTAGCGGCTGCAGCAGCGCCTGCGCGCTGCGCTCGGATTTCCATGGGCGCGACTAGGTGCGCGACCCGTCCTGCAGCAAGCGGGGCAGTACGCCATGCAGGCTCTGGTATTCCTGCTTGATGAAGCGATAGCACTCGCAGGCTTTCCTGCCCAGGCCCGCCTTGTCCAGAATGTGGATGCGGCCGCGGCTGTACCGGATCAGGCCGGCGGCCCGCAGCCTGCTCGCCGCTTCGGTAACGCCTACGCGACGCACCCCGAGCATCGCCGCAATCGACTGCTGGTCCATCTGCAGCTCGCGTGCGCCGGCATAGTCGTTCATGGTGAGCAGCCAGCGCGCCAGGCGCTGCTCGATGCCGTGGTGCTGGCTGCAGGCCACCGACTGGCTGATCACCGCGAGAAAGGTCCGCGTGTAGTCCAGCAGCAGCCGCTGCAGCGGGCTGCCGAAGCGCACCGCCTTGCGCAAGTCCTTCGACTTCATCCTGAAAGCGCGGCCCGCGAGCTGCACGATCGCCTTGTCGGGCGTGACCACACCGCCCAGGAAGATGTTGATGCCCACGATTCCCTCGCTGCCGATGATGCCGACCTCGACGGTGCGGCGATCGTCCGTGGTGTCGACCATGGCGATCACGGCGTCCTCGGGAAAGTAGACCTCCTCGATATGCTGATCCGCCCGATAGATGACCGCGCCCCGCTTCAAGCTCACATGCTCGAGCTTCGGCAGGAGGTGCCGGTATTCGGCGGCGAGCAGAGCAGCGAGGATGCTGTTGCCCACCGGCAAGCCGGCGGGCTCGGCGCGACGCCTGACCCGCTTGGGGCCAGGGCCTACAGCCATCGCCCTTCACCAAGCGGGTACAGGCGCTGGCGCGCGGGTAATGGGCGGGCGGTTCCGGTGACGCTCATGGGCGTATTCGCGCTCTTCTGGAATCTCCCAGCGGATGGCACCATCCATTTTGATCCACGTCAAGCTGCCTGATCCGGCTCGATGGAACCTTGCGCATGCGCGTACACCACTGGGAGCGACACCGAACCGAAAGAATCGGCTGGCTCCGTGCCGCGGTGCTGGGTGCGAACGACGGCATCGTCTCCACGGCGAGCCTGGTCCTGGGCGTGGCAGCTGCCGATGCAAGCCACGCCAACGTCATGGTTGCAGGGGTTGCCGGCCTGATTGCGGGAGCCATGTCGATGGCTGCCGGCGAATATGTGTCCGTCCACTCGCAGGCAGACACCGAACGCGCAGACATCGAGCGCGAGCGCAAGGAGCTCAAGGCGGACGACGCTGGCGAGCGCAAGGAACTGGCGGCGATCTACGTCGGTCGCGGGCTTGATCCGGCGCTGGCGAAGCAGGTGGCGGATCAGCTCATGGCGCACGATGCGCTCGGCGCACATGCGCGCGACGAACTCGGGATCTCCGCAACGCTAAGCGCGCGCCCGATGCAGGCTGCGCTTGCCTCGGCCGCCAGCTTCGCGGCCGGCGCGGCCATGCCGCTCCTGGTTGCGGCGTGGGCGCCGCACGCGAGCCTGATCACGCTCGTTTCGGGCACCTCACTCGTGTTTCTCGCACTCCTGGGGGGGCTGGCTGCCCGCGCCGGCGGAGCGAGCGTGTCGGCAGGCGCCCTGCGCGTGACCTTCTGGGGGGCGCTGGCCATGGGGCTGACGGCTGGCGTCGGGGCCCTGTTTGGAACAGTCGCATGAGCCATCCGGCTCCGCACGGCGGCGATGGCCACTTGTCATCCGGGGCTGCGGGGCCGCCCTCCCCGGCCTTCACCCATCGTAGCGTGTGACTTGCCCGTCGAACGGGCTGGCGCCCGGGCTCGCCAGGCGCTGGGGCGCCACGTAGTCGATCTGCGCGCGCTGGATCGCGGGAAGCACGGGGGGCACGTCGCTGCGGACGATGGTCAGCGGCGCGAATACCGCGCCATCGAGGCACTGGATTCTGGTCGCACCGCCGCAGAATCGCTGTCGCGCGAGATTCATGCAGACGGGAGTTCGAGCGCGGCTGCGAGCTGCAGCATCTGCTGCTGCGCTACACCCAGGCGTTGATCACGCAGATGTCGCAGACCGCCGTGTGCAACCGGCACCACACCATCGACCAGCAGCTGTGCCGCTGGCTCCTGATGAGCCTGGACCGGCTGCCCTCCAACGAGCTGCACATGACCCAGGAGTTGATGGCGAACATGCTGGGCGTGCGTCGCGAGCGCGTCACCGAAGCAGCGGGACGGCTGCAGGACGCGGGCCTGATCCTCTATCACCGCGGCCGGATCACCGTGCTGGACCGGCCGCAACTGGAGCAACGGGTATGCGAATGCTACGCGGTGGTCAAACGGGAACTCGACCGCCTGCTTGTGCACGAGGACATTTCAGCGAATGCGTAGCGCGGAAGCAGCCGTCCCGGCTGCTGGTACGCGACCGCGGAAGCGAAGCCGGGCGCGGCGAGGCGCCAATCCCTTGAAGGCTTGGTAGGCCGTGGCGGCCTACAGGCGGTATGCCAGGCCCGCGTTGAAGTAGTAGCTCGACTCGCTCTCCGTGATCGGGCTGCGCGCGGCGTCGCCGTGCAGGCGCCTGGCCTGCGCGCCCGCGACCGCCGACCAGTGGCGCGCGAAGTCATACGAGCCCAGCAGGCCGAGACTTGTATGCAGCAGGCCGCTGCCGGCATTGCTGTCGGCATAGAAGGATTGCACCGCCTTGGCGCTCGCCCACGTGGCCTGCGCATACGCGCCGAGGAAGAAACCGCCGCTGCCAACAAGGCCGACGTTCAAGCGCAGGTCCGCCTGCGCGCCGCGATCCGAGTCGGTGTGCTGGCGCAGGCGCACGAGCACGCTCGTCGGCGCCGGCCCGATCTCGAAGTCCCACTCGAGGTGCGCGCCGATCGACGCGCCGGGATCGACGTCCGCCAAGCCCAGGCCCCTGAGCAGGTCCGACTCGCTCGTCTTGCGCCCCTCCTCGTAGGCGAGCTGCACGCCGGCGTCCAGGCCCGGCCCGAGCGCCCAGCGCGCCCCGCCCTCCAGCACGCCCTGCGTCGTGCGCGCGAACCACGGCTTGCCGTAATACCGCAGCACCGGGATGAGGTCGGCGGTCTGCGCGTTGGACCCGTCGTAAGCAGGCCGCGAGCGCACCGCGGCGCCGATGAGCGTGTAATCCTCCGGCGCGACCTGCGCGAGCGCGCCGAGCGGCGCCAGCAGCAGGAGCACGCCGATGCTCGCC
>DASTHP010000279.1:0-4380 GCA_035718125.1 Burkholderiales bacterium
GCGAGGTCGCGCGCATCCTGAAGGGAACGCTGCTCGCGGCGGCCGGCCTGTTCCTGTTCCTGCTGGGCGTGAGCGTGGCATTCCTCCCCTTCGGGCGCCTGATCGGCGAGGCGCTGGGCTCGCTCACGCCGACCTGGCTCATCGTGCCCTTCGGCATCGTGCTCGGCTTCGTCACCACCTGGGGCGAGCCCTCGGTGCGCATCCTGGCCCACGAGGTGGAGACGGCTTCCAGCGGCGCCATTCCCCGCGCCATGGTGCTCCTCGCCGTCTGCGCCGGCGTCGCGCTGTCGGTGGGCGCCGGCATGCTGCGCATCGCCTACGACATTCCGCTGCTCTACCTGCTCGTGCCGGGTTATGGCATCGTGCTCGCCGTCATGTGGTCGAGCGAGCGCGAGTTCGTCGCCATCGCCGTCGATGCCGGCGGCGTCGCGACCGGCCCGCTCGCCAACAGCTTCCTGCTGGCCCTCGCGCTGGGGACCTCCGCCACCCTGGGCGGCGGGGATCCCCTCGTGCATGGCCTGGGCCTGGTGGCCCTCATCGCCCTCGCGCCCGTGCTCTCGGTGGTGGCGCTGGGACTGCTCATGCGCCGCAAGGAACTTCCGAAGGAGTCCTGATTATGTCGAAAACCTCTCTCATCGTGAGCATCGTGCGCAAGGGCTGGGGCAGCACCGTGCTGGAGGCCGCCGTGAAGGCCGGCGCGCGCGGCAGCACGGTGCTGATCGGCCGCGGGGCGGGCATCAACGAGCACGAGAAGATCTTCGGCGTTTCCATCGAGCCGGAGAAGGAGATCGTGTTTACGCTGGTGCAGGCCGATCGCGCCGAGCACATCCTCGGGGAAATCGTGCGCGCCGCCGAGCTGAACGACGTCGGGCGCGGCATCGCTTTCGTACTGCCCGTCGACAAGGTGACGGGCGTCGCCCACTTCATGAAGCGCGGCACGCACGCGCCTTAGCCGCGCGCGCCCCGGCCGCGCCTAGCGCCGCGCGCGCGCCTTCGCCGGCACCACCAACACGTCGCAGCGCGCGCTGGCGAGCGTATGCAGGGTGACGCTGCCGAGCAGCAGGTCTTCCAGCGCGCTCGTGCCGTGCTTGCCGATGGCGACGAGGTCCGCGCCGATATCCTCTTGCGCACGCGCGATGAGCGCGGGCGCGTAGCCGTGCACGATGTGGCGCGTAAGGCGCCCGGCGGGCAGGCCGGGGCCGGCGAGCAGCTCGTCCATCTGCGCGCGCGCCTCCTCGCGCGCCAGGCGGCGGTAGTGCAGGATGCGCTCCTCCGCGACGCCGGCGAAGCGCATCTTGCCCTCGAAAGGCACCTCGAAGACGTGCAGCACGTTCAGCTCCGCGCGCGGCGCGAGCGCGGCCGCCAGCGCGAGCGCGGCGCGCGAGTCCGCGGAGAAGTCCACGGGCGCCAGCGCCTGCCGGTAGGCGCGCGCGGGCTGGCCGCGCACCACCAGCACCGGACGGTGCACGCGCCGCAGAAGGCGCTCGGCGGTCGAGCCGAGCGCGAAGTCGCGCACCGGATGCTGCCCCTGTGCGCCCAGCACCAGAAGGTCGAAGCGCGCTGCGGCGCGCGACAGGGTGTCCACCACGGCGCCCCTGGCGAGGCGCGGCAGCAGCGTGGCGCCGGTGCTCGCCTTCACCTCGGCCGCGGCGCCTGCCAGTCGCGCGCGAAGGGCGCGCCGCGCCCTGGCGGCGCCGACGGCGGCGAAGACGGACGCGGGCGCGGCGTGCAGCAGTACGGCGCGGCGCACGCCGTGCTCCCGGGCGATGAGGCCCGCGCGCAGCGCAGCGCGGCGCGCGTGCTCGGAAAAGTCGGTCGTGACGAGGAGCGAGCGTATCGGCATGCGAAGGACTCCCGTAGCGCCGATGATAGCGGGCGCGCGCTGCGGCGCGCCGCGCACGTGCGAACTCCTACTTGACGAGGGTGACCGGCACCTTGGCGAGGTGGATCACCTTGGTGGCCACCGAGCCCAGGAGCAGGTTGCCCACCGCCCCCTGGCCGCGCGTGCCCATGACGATCATGCCGCACTTGAGCTCGCGTGCGGCGTCGGCGATGGTCTCGCCGGGCTCGCCGTACATGACGTGGTCGCGATGTTTCACCCTCGCGCGCTTGAGCAGGCGTTCCGCGCCGACCAGCGCCTGGCGCGCAAGCGTGGCGCGCGCCGCCTTGTACTGCGGCACGCGCATGTAGGCGCGCACCATGCCGTACATCGGCAGGATCGGCTGCACGTTCAGGAGGTGCACCTCGCCCTTGCCATGCGTGGCGAGCGCGGCCGCGTGCTTCACCGCGCGCAGTGCGGCTTGCGAGCCGTCGACCGGAACCAGGATCTTCATGGGCGCGATCCTATCGCGTTCAGTGCTTGATGGCGAGCAGGCGCTCGAGCCCCTCGCTGTCGCGGATGCGCACGTGCTTTTGCTGCACGTCGATCAGGCCGTCCTTCTGGAAGGAGGAGAACAGACGGCTCACCGTCTCGAGCTTGAGGCCCAGGTAGCTGCCGATCTCCTCGCGCGTCATGCGCAGGTGGAAGTCGGAGGAGGAATAGCCGCGGCGCACGAAGCGGCGCGACAGGTTGAGCAGGAACGTCGCCAGGCGCTCTTCCGCGCGCATCGAGCCGAGCAGCATCATGACGCCGTGGTCGCGCACGATCTCGCGCGCCAGCACCGCGTGCAGCTGGCGCTGCAGCGCCGGGATGTCGCGCGACATCTCCTCGATCAGCGCGTAGGGCAGCACGCAGACCTCGCTGTCCTCCAGCGCGATCGCGGTGCCGTGGTAGCTGCCGCCGATGCCGTCCATGCCGAGGAGCTCGCCGCCCATGAAGAATCCCGTCACCTGCTCGCGGCCCTCGCGGTCGAGCAGGCTGGTCTTGAAGAAGCCGCTGCGGATCGCGTACACGGCGCTGAACTCGCTGCCGGCGTTGAACACGGAATCGCCGCGCTTCACGCGCCGCCGGGCGTACACCACGTTCTCGATGCGCTCCAGGTCCTCCGGGCACAGGCCCGCGGGCAGGCACAGCTCGCGCAGGTTGCAGCTCGAGCAGGTCACCTCGAACTTGTGCGGCGCGCAGACGGGGTGAATGGCGGTCACGGCATGCATGTCGATCTCCTCTTTTCAGTGCTTGGTGGCCGAGCGCGCGGCGATGATGTCGCGCACGCGCTCGAAGTCCCTGGCCTTATCGAACAAATCCTGCGCGCCGAGGCGCACCGCGAGCTGCCGGTAGGGCTCGGAGGCGAAGCTGCTCAGCATGTAGAAGGTGATCTCGGGCGCGATGCCGTGCACCGCGCGCAGCACGTCCAGGCCGGTGCCCTGCGCCAGGCGCAGGTCGAGCAGCACCACGTCGGGCCGCTCCTCGAGGATGTCGCGGATCGCCTCGTCGGCGCGCTCGGCCGCGCCGATGACCTGCGTGCCCGGCGTGGCGTCGAGCATCTCGATCAGGCGCTCGCGGACCAGGGGGGCATCCTCGACGACGTAAACCGTTTGCATGGAGCCAGTGTGACGGCGCGCCCTGCGTGGCGGTATCGGCGGAGGCTGATTCTCGGGGTGCGAAGGCGCGCACCCCTTGTCGGACGATTCCTATAACGCGCCCGGCAGGGCGCAACGGAACGCGCTAGAGGAGCTGATGCTCGAGCGCGTAGCGCACGAGCTCCGCGGTGCTGGCGATGCCGAGCTTTTCCTGGATGCGCGTCTTGTGGGTGCTGACGGTCTTCACCGACAGCTTGAGGCGCCGGGCGATCTCGGTGGGGCTCGCGCCGCCGGCGAGCTGCTTGAAGACTTCGAACTCGCGGTCGGAAAGGCGACTGTGGGGCGGGCCCTCGCCGGTGCTCGCGGCCAGCAGCCCCGCGGCGGCCGCCTCGCTTACGTGCACGCCGCCGGCGGCGACCTTGCGGATCGCACCGACCAGCTGCTCGGCGGCGCTGTCCTTGGTGAGGTAGCCCGCGGCACCGGCCTTCAACGCGCGCGCCGCGTACTGCGGCTCGCCGTGCATCGACAGCACCAGCAGCTTGAGCTTCGGCTTCTCGGCCTTCAGGCGCTTGACCAGGTCGATGCCGGAGAGCCCCGGCATCGACATGTCCAGCAGCGCCAGGTCGTAGTCGTTCGCGCGCACCAGGGCGAGCGCCTCGTCGCCGTTGGCCGCCTCGCCGGCGACCTGCACGTCGCTGCTGGCGGCGAGGATGCGCTTCAGGCCGTCGCGCACGATCTCGTGGTCGTCCGCGAGCAGGACGCGGATCACGCCTTGCCACCCAGCGCCGCGTCCCCCAGCGGCACGCGCAGGCGCAGGCGCGTGCCGCCGCGCGGCGCCGGGCCCACCTCGAGCGAGCCGCCGTAGTAGGCGACGCGCTCGCGCATGCCCTTCAGGCCGAGCGAGCTCGCCTTGGCCATGTC
>DASTHP010000280.1:0-3737 GCA_035718125.1 Burkholderiales bacterium
CTGCGTCAGGCGGTCTTCCAGCAGCCGCCGGTTGGGCAGCCCGGTGAGCGCGTCGTGGTCCGCGAGGTGCTGCGCGCGCTCCTCGGCCTGCCGGCGGTCGCCGATCTCGGCGCCCAGGCGCTCGTTGGCGGCCTTGAGCTCCGCGGTGCGCTCGGCCACCGCGCGCTCGAGCTCCGAGCGCGCCTCGTGGGATTCGCTGATGTCGTCGTAGATCCAGATCGAGCCCTCGTAGGGCTGCGCGGGGTCGATCGCCTTGCCCACCACCTTGCACCAGACGAGGCTCCCGTCCTTGCGCCGCACCTGCCGCTCCACGGTGTAGGCCTCGCCGAGCGACAGCTGCGCGTAGCTCGCGCGGCCCGCCTCGTCGTAGGTCTCCGGCGCGGCGTAGACGACCGAAGTGCTCTGGCCGTCGAGCTCGCCCTGCGCGTAGCCGAGGATGCGCTCCAGCGCCCCGTTGCAGCGCTGGAACTGGCGGTTCTTGACGAAGGCGATGCCGACCGTGGCGTTGTCGAGGATCATCGCCTGCTCGGCGAGCGCGCGCCGCACCTCCTCGCTCGCGCGCTTGGCTTCGGTGATGTCCTCGAACAGCCATACCGTGCCCTTGGCGGGGTCGCCGGGCTGCAGCGCGCGGCCGGTCATGCGGCACCAGAAGCCGGTGCCGTCGCGCCGGCGCATCCATTGCTCGCGCGAGTGGGTCGCGCCGCTGTCCAGGTCGCCGTAGTATTTCGACGCCTGCTCGAACTCCTGCTCGGTGAAGTAGAACTGGCGCGTCGTGGCGCCGGTCAGCTCGCCCGGGTCGTAGCCGAACAGCTCCTCGAAGCGGCGGTTGCAGCGCAGCACCTGGCGCCCGCGCGCGAACGAGATGCCGACCACCACGTTGTTGAGCAGCGCCTCCTGCTCGGCCAGCAGCCGCTCGAGCTGCTCGCTCGCGCGCTGCTGCTCGGTGATGTCCTCGTTGGTCCACACCGAGCCGCGGTGCGGATCGCGCGGATCGATGGCGCGGCCGACGGCGCGCACCCACATCACGCTGCCGTCCTTGCGCTTGCGCGTGCCCACGCCCAGGTACGGTATGCCGCTGCGGAACTGCGCGTAGGCCTCGTCCACCTTGCGGTGGTCTTCCTCGGTGAGGTAGAAGATCGTGGTCGGCTTGCCGGCGAGCTCGCCGGGGTTGTAGCCGTACATCTGCTCGTAGCGCGCGTTGCAGCGCACGACGCGCCGGTCGCGCACGAACACGATGCCGATCGAGGCGGTCTCGAAGATGGCTTCCTGCTCGCGCAGCAGGCGCGCCACCTCGTCGCCGTGGCGCCGCGCCGCCGTGACGTCCTCCACGATCCACACCGTGCCGCGGCGCGGATCGCTGCTGGAGATCGACTTGGCGATGATGCGCGCGATGAAGGTGGTTCCGTCCTTCCTCTTCACTTCCCAGTCGAGGTCGAGCTGCTTGCCCGCCGAGAGCACCGGCACGGCGATGCGGCCGAGCGCGTCGTAGTTCTCGTGCGACGGGTACACCACCTCGCCGGGCTGGCCGATCAGCTCCTCGGGCCGCCAGCCGAACATCTCGGCGAACTTCGGGTTGCACAGGAAGAACTTGCGGTCGCGCGTGAAGGCGATGCCGATCGAGGCGTTGGCGAGCACCGCCTCGTACTCGAGCTGCGTGTAGTGCGTGCGGCCGGCGTAGCTGGCCGGCGGCTGCGCCAGGCCCCCGGGCGGCGCGGTGCGGTCGTTCATCGGGCGGCCGGCGCGGCCTGCGCCACTTTCGCGGCGGCGAGCAGCTGGAAGTCGCGCGCGTACTCGCGCAGCCGCGCCACGGCCACCGCGCGCTGGCGCAGGCTCAGCGTGCGCTCGAGCTCGGCGAGCATGGCGAGCAGCCCATCGGCGAGTTCGCGGTTCGCGCGGGCGAACGCCGGATCGCGCCCCCGGTCCCAATGCGCCACCCAGTCCGCGAGGCGCCGCGCGCTCTCCCGCGCGCGCAGCATGGCGAGCAGCTCCGCCTGGCGCCGGCGGCGCTCGCGATCGCGCATCTCGCCGACCAGTGGCGCGGCCTCGTTGAATTGGCGGATGCGGCTGCGTTGCGCATCGGTGAGTTCCCCCAGCCAGTCCTCCAGCGTGTGCGTCAGGCGCTTGAGGCGCCGCGCGCGGATCTCGGCGGGCGTGCCTTCGACGAACTCGCGCGCGAACTTCGCGTTGTCCTCCGCGAAGCGCCGCTCGAGGTTGTCGATCTGCGCCGGCGTCAGCCGATCGAGGAAATCCCCGAGATCGGCGCCCGCGCGGCGCAGCCCCTCGCGCGCCTGATGCCGTACGGCATCGTAACCCCAAACCATGTCCGCAAGCGAAGCGCCGCGCTCCAGGCGCGCACCCGCCTCGCCCGCGAGCCGCGCGTATTCCGGCAACGCCTCGGCGCGATGCCAGACGAGAAACGCTCCCAGGCGCGCATTGAACTCCTCGGACTGCGCGTTCTTGAGGTCGAGATAGCGCCCCGCCTGCCAGCGGATGTAGGTATCGGCATTGTTGTAGGCGAACTCCGTCGCGCTGCAGCCGGCGAGCAGGAGCGCAAGACAAACGGCCAAAAGGCGTCCTGCCCTCACCAGTAGGTCTCCACCGTGATGTGCCCGGGCGCGCGCCGCCGGTGCTTGCGCATGCCGCGCGCGGCGAGCGCCGCCATGACGTCGGTCACCATCTGCGGGTTGCCGCACAGCATCGCGTGCGAGCGCGCGGCGGAGAGCTCGGTGCCCGCGGCGCGCTCCAGGCGCCCGTCGCCGATCGCCGCGGGGATGCGGCCCTCCAGCGCGCCGGGCGCCTGTTCGCGGCTGACGAAGGCCACGCGGCGGAAGCGCTCGCCGCGCGCGCCGGCGATCGCCGCGAGCAGCTCGCCGTAGACCTGCTCGTCGGCGGTGCGCGTGGCGTGCACGAGGACCACCCGCGCGAAGCGCGCCCAAGGCTCTTCGGTGCGCAGGATGGAAAGGAACGGCGCGAGGCCCGTGCCGGTCGCGAGCAGCCACAGGTTCTGTGCCTCCGGCACTTCCGAGAGCACGAGAAACCCGGCGATGCCCGGCGCGACGTGCACCGTGTCGCCGGCGCGCAGCGCCGCAAGGCGCGGCGTAAGCGGGCCTTCCGCGACGATGTTGTAGTAGAACTCGTGCGGCTCGCTGCCGGGCGGATTGACGAATGAGTAGGGACGGGCCACGCGCTCGCCGCCGACGTCCAGCGCGAGCTTGACGAACTGCCCCGCCTGGAAGGGCCCGAGCGGCGCCGCCACCTGCAGGCTGAGAAGCCGGTCGGTCCAGTGCTTCTGGCCGACAACCCGGCCTGCGAGCCACTTGCTCATGGGTCTTCGATTATATTCGCGCGGTGAGCGCGCTCATCCCGTTTGCCGATGGCGGTTACGCCTTCCTCGAGGGCGTCTTCCCCTATTCGCAGGGCGTCGTCGCGCTGCCGGGCTTCGCCATCGAGCGGGCGCGCTTCGCGCGGCCGGTGCCGGTGGCCGAGGGCTTCCGGCGCATCGCCGAGTTTCTCGCCGCGCGCGGCCGGCCGCGCACCGCGCTGTGCGCGGCGGAGCTGCGCTCGCCCAGCCCCTTCAGCTTCCGCGGCTTCGGCGACTTCAACCGGGGCTATGTCGCCGTCCTGAAGGAATGGGAAATCTTCCGCGACGGCCGCAACCCCGTGGCGCGCTCCAACGTCGCGCCCGAGCTCGATCCGCCGGCCGAGCCGGGATTCCACGCCTTCTGCTACACGGTGCC
>DASTHP010000281.1:0-2670 GCA_035718125.1 Burkholderiales bacterium
CAGCGGCCGCCGCGAATGGATCAACCCGGCCGACGTCGAGGTGACGCGCGACGCCAAGGGCAAGATCGTCGGCGCCAAGACGAAGGACGGGCGTGCGGTGACCTACGACGGCGTCGGCACGATGTCCAAGTCGAAGAACAACGGCGTGGACCCGCAGGCGCTCATCGACCGCTACGGCGCCGACACCGCGCGCTTCTACATCATCTTCGCCTCGCCGCCGACCAACACGCTGGAGTGGTCGGACGAGAGCGTTGAGGGCTCCTTCCGCTTTCTCAAGCGCGTGTGGGCCTATTGCGCGAAGTTCGACGAGCCCGGGCCGGCAATGGCGGAGGCTCTGGCCAAGGCGACGCGCTTCGAGATCCACTCCGTGCTCAAGCAGGCGAACTACGATCTGTCCAAGCATCAGTTCAACACCGTTGCGTCCGCGGCGATGAAGATCTTGAACGCACTGGAACGCTTTGCAGGCGGCAGGAACGAGGTGACAGAGGAAGGTTTGTCCATCCTGTTGCGCCTGCTCGCACCGATCACGCCGCACCTTTGCCACAAGCTCTGGCGCGAGCTGCGCTTCGGCGATGACGTCATGCTGGCGTCGTGGCCCGAGCCCGACGCGGCGGCGCTGCAGCAGGACGAGATCGAGTACGTGGTGCAGGTCAACGGCAAGACGCGCGGCAGCGTGCGCCTGCCCAAGGCCGCCGGCCGGGAGCAGATCGAGGGCAGCGCGGCGCAGTCGATGCAGAAGTACGTGGCCGGCCAGCCGATCAAGAAGGTCATCATCGTCCCCGGCCGGCTGATCAACATCGTGGTGTGATGCGCAACGGCGCTGCGCTCGCCTGCCTGCTCCTCGTCGCCGCCTGCGGCTTCCAGCTGCGCGGCACCGCGAGCCTGCCGTTCGAAACGATCTACGTGCCCAACGCGACCGCGGGCATCGCGCTGGAGATCAAGCGCAGCATCCAGGCCGGCTCCAACGCGCGCGTCGTGGACGACGCCAAGGCCGCGGCGGCGCAGCTGCAGTTCAGCGAGGAGTCGCGGCGCAAGGAGATCCTTTCGCTCACCGCCGCGGGCCGCGTGAGCGAATACCGGCTCTTTTACCGCGTGCGCTTTCGCGTGAGCGACGGCAAGGGCGGCGACTTCCTGGCGCCGGTTTCCATCCAGCTGTTTCGCGACATGACCTACGACGACAGCCAGGTGCTCGCCAAGGAAGCCGAAGAGCAGCTGCTGTTCCGCGACATGCAGCAGGACATGGTGCAGCAGGTGATGCGGCGCATTGCCGGCGCCAAGCCGCTGAAATCCTGATGCTGCTGCGCGCGGAGCAGCTCGAGCAGCACCTGGCCAACGCGCTTGCGCGTTCCAGCGGCGCGCTCGCGCCGCTGTACGTGATCCACGGCGACGAGCCGCTGCTCGCGCTCGAGGCGGCCGATGCCGTGCGCGCCGCGGCGCGCACGCGCGGTTACGCCGAGCGCGAGGTGTTCGTCGCCGAGCGCGGCTTCGACTGGAGCGCGTTCACGCACGCTTGCGCGAGCCGCTCGCTGTTCGGCGACAAGAAGCTCGTCGAGCTGCGCGTACCCGGCGGCAAGCTGGGCGCCGACGGCGCCGCAGCGATGCTCGCGCACTGCGAGCGCCTCGATGCGGAGGTCCTGACGCTGGTCAGCCTGCCGCGGCTGGATCGCGCGGGACAATCCTCGCCCTGGTTCGCGGCCCTCGGCGCCGCCGGCGTGGTGGTGGAAGTGTGGCCGGTGGATCGCGCGCGCCTGCCCGAATGGATCGGCGCGCGGCTCGCGCGCCAGGGGCAGAAGGCCTCGCGCGAAGTGCTGGAGTTCCTCGCCGGGCGCGTGGAAGGGAACCTGCTCGCCGCGCACCAGGAAGTGCAGAAGCTCGCGCTGCTGGCGGGCCCCGGCGCGCTCGAGCTGGAAACGGTGCAGGACGCGGTGGCCTCGGTCGCGCGCTACGACCCCGCGGCGGCGGCGGAAGCGCTGGTCGCGGGAGACCTCGCGCGCTACCAGCGCGTGCTCGACGGCCTGCGCGGCGAGGGCGAGGCGCCGACCTACGTGCTGTTTCCGATCGCCGGTGCGCTGCTCGCACTGCGCGGAGCCGCCGAGGGCAAGCCCCTCGAGCGCCTGTTCGGCGAGCTGCGCCTCTACAACAAGCCCCTGCAACGCGCGGTGCAGGCCGCGGCACGGCGGACCACGCGCGCCGCCGTCGATGCGGCGATCGCGCAGGCGGCGCTCGCCGACCGCATCGCCAAGGGCGTGGCGCGAGGCGAGGTGTGGGATCAGCTCACCGCCCTCGGGTTAAAATTGGCAGGTGGATCAAAAGGTTGACGTGAAATCGACCATGCGGGGCCTCGGTGCGGCGGCGCGCGAGGCCGCGCGCGTCCTGGCGCGCGCGGACACGCAGACCAAGAACCGCGCCCTGCAGTCGATGGCGGATGCCATCCGGGCGCGGCAGGCAGAGCTGCTCGCCGCCAACCGCGGCGACGTCGAGCAGGCGACGCGCGACGGCCGCGACGCCGCCTTCGTCGATCGCCTGACGCTCACCCCGCAGCTCGTCGAGCAGATGGCCGCGGGCCTGGAGCAGGTGGCGGCGCTCCCGGATCCCGTAGGGCAGGTCTCCGAGCGCGTGCGGCGCCCCACCGGCATCGAGGTGGCGCGCATGCGGGTGCCGATCGGCGTG
>DASTHP010000282.1:0-2238 GCA_035718125.1 Burkholderiales bacterium
CGGATGCGCCGGCCCTGCGGCGTGCGGATCGGGATGTTCTGCAGGTTGGGGTCGTTGGAGGCGAGGCGCCCGGTCACCGCCACCGCCTGCGAATAGGTCGTGTGCACCCGCCCGGTGCCCGGCTGCACCATCTTCGGCAGCTTGTCGGTGTAGGTGGATTTGAGCTTGGCGAGCCCGCGGTACTCCAGCAGGAGCTTGGGTAGCGGGTAGTCGAGCGCGAGCTCGGCCAGCACGTCCTCGTCGGTGGACGGCTGTCCCGAGGGGGTCTTCTTCTTCACCGGCAGCTTCTGGCGCTCGAAGAGGATCTCCTGGATCTGCTTCGGCGAGTTCAGGTTGAACGGCTGGCCTGCGGCCTGGTAGGCCTTTTCCTCGAGCGCCAGCATCTCCTTGCCGAGCTCGTGGCTCTGCGCCTCGAGCTTCGAGCGGTCGAGCAGCACGCCGTTGCGCTCCATCGTGAGCAGCACCGGCATCACCGGCAGCTCGATCGACTCGTAGACCTCCTGCAGCCGCGGCTCGGCGGCGATCTTGCGGTAGAGCACCTCGTGCACGGCGAGCGCGCAGTCGGCGTCCTCGGCCGCGTACGCCGTGGCGCGCCCGATCTCCACCGCCGAGAACGGGATGCGCGCGGCGCCTTTGCCGGTCACCTCGTCGTAGGAGATCGTCTTCCAGCCCAGGTGCCGCTGCGAGAGCGAATCGAGGTCGTGGCGCTCGTGCACCTCGATCACGTAGGACTCGAGCAGCGTGTCGTGCGCGATGCCGCCCAGCCGCACGCCGTGGTTGGCGAGCACGTGCGCATCGAACTTCAGGTTCTGCCCGACCTTCTTGTGCGCGGCGCTCTCCAGCCAGGGCTTGAGGTGCTCGAGCGCACGCACTGCGCCGATCTGCTCCGGCGCGCCGGGATACTGGTGCTCGAGCGGCAGGTAGGCCGCCTCCTCGCCGAACGCGAACGACATGCCGACCAGCGTCGCCGTCATCGGCTCGAGACCCGTGGTCTCCGTGTCGAAGCCCACGAGTTGCGCTTGCTCCATGCGCGCGAGCCACGCGGCGAGCGCGGGCTCGTCGGCGAGCGTGACGTATTGGCGGCGCTTGGCTTCGGCCGCGCTGCTCGAGGCCAGCGCGGCAGGCGCGCTGCCGTCCGTTGGGCTGGCCGATGCCGGTCCACCGGCGCCGGATGCCGATGCGGCACGCGCGTCCGCGTCGCGCGGCACGCCCGCGCCGCCCAGCTCCGCCAGCCAGGTGCGGAAGCCGAAGCGCGCGAACAGCTCGCGCAGCTTTTCCCTGTCCTCGCTGCCGCCGAGATCCTCGAGCGCAAGCGGCAGCGCGACGTCGCGCTTCACGGTGAGCAGGCTCCGGCCCTTGGGCAGCCAGTCGAGGGCCTTGCGCAGGTTCTCGCCTACCACGCCGGCGATCTCCTGCGCGTGCGCCATCACCGCGTCGAGCGAGCCGTACTGCTGGATCCACTTCGCCGCGGTCTTGGGACCCACCTTGTCCACGCCGGGCACGTTGTCGACCGCGTCGCCCGTGAGCGCGAGGTAGTCGACGATTCTCTCCGGCGCGACGCCGAACTTGCGCTGCACGCCCTCGGGGTCGAGCGTCTCGTTCGACATGGTGTTGACGAGCGTCACGCGCTCGCCCACCAGCTGCGCGAGGTCCTTGTCGCCGGTGGAGATCAAGGTGCGCCAGCCCTGCCGCTTCGCCTGCTCGGCGAGCGTGGCGATGACGTCGTCGGCCTCCACGCCCTCGACCGCGAGCACCGGCCAGCCGAGCGCGGCGCAGGCTTCCTTCAGCGGCTCGATCTGCGCGGCGAGCGCCTCGTCCATCGGCGGGCGGTTCGCCTTGTACGCGGGATACTCCGCGTCGCGGAAGGTCGGGCCCCTGGCGTCGAACACGCAGGCTCGCGCCTGCGCCTTGTGGTCCGTGGCGAGCCGCCTTAGCATGTTGAGCACGCCGTAGATCGCGCCGGTCGGCTCGCCACGCGGGCTCTTCAGCTCCGGCAGCGCATGGAACGCGCGATACAGGTACGACGAGCCGTCTACGAGCAGGAGCGTGTGTTGAGGATCATTCACCGCCACGATGACTGAAGACAAGCTGCCGAATCCGCCGCTGCCCGACCGCAGCTTCAACGCGCGCGAGGCGTGGCGGGTGTTCGGCATTATGTCAGAGTTCGTCGAGGCCACCGAGCGCCTCGCCAACATCCGCCCCGCGGTGTCGGTGTTCGGCAGCGCGCGCGTCGCGCCG
>DASTHP010000283.1:0-5826 GCA_035718125.1 Burkholderiales bacterium
CTCGTCGACAACTCCAAGACCATGGAGGTGGACGGCGTCGAGAAGGGCGACTACTGGAAGGTCGTGGACCAGTGCTACCTCTGCGACATGTGCTACATGACCAAGTGCCCGTACGTGCCGCCGCACGCCTGGAACGTGGACTTCCCGCACCTGATGCTGCGCGCGAAGGCCGTGAAATTCCGGCGCCACGGCGCGGGCTTTCGCGACCGCCTGCTCTCCTCCACCGACGCGATGGGCAAGCTCGCCGCGATTCCGGTGGTGGCGCAGACGGTGAACGCCGTGAACAAGATGCCGCTCGCGCGCAGCCTGATGGAGAAGACGCTCGGCGTGCACAAGGACCGGCAGCTGCCGCCGTATGCGAGCACCAAGTTCCGCTCGAGCGCCGCGGCGAGCAAGCCGCACGCGGCCAAGGACGGCAAGAACACCCCGGGCAAGGTCGCGGTCTACGCTACCTGCTACGTCAACTACAACGAGCCCGGCATGGGGCACGACCTGTTCGCGCTGCTCGAGCACAACGAGGTGCCCTACGTGCTGGTCGAGAAGGAGGCCTGCTGCGGCATGCCCAAGCTCGAGCTGGGCGACCTGCAGTCCGTGGCAGCGCTGAAGGAAAAGAACATCCCGCCGCTCGCCAGGCTCGCGCGCGAGGGCTACGCGATCCTCACGCCCGTGCCTTCCTGCACGCTGATGTACAAGCAGGAGCTGCCGCTCATGTTCCCGAACGATGCAGACGTGAGAGCGGTGCAGGACGCGATGTTCGATCCCTTCGAGTATTTCGTGCTGCGCGCCAGGGACGGCCTGCTGAAGACCGACTTCAAGACCCAACTCGGCAAGGTCTCGTACCACATCCCCTGCCACTCGCGCGTGCAGAACATGGGCCAGAAGACGCGCGAGGCGCTCGAAATGGTGCCGGGCACGAAAGTGACCACGGTGGAGCGCTGCGCCGGACACGACGGCACCTGGGGCGTGAAGCGCGAGTACTTCGCCAACTCGATGAAGATCGGCGGCCCGGTATTCCGCCAGATGGCTGAGCCGAAGCCGGACTACGTCAGCTCCGACTGCCCCATCGCCGGCCGCCACATCCTGCAAGGCATGGGCGACAACGCCGGCAAGGCCGAGAAAGCCCACCCCCTGACGCTCCTGCGCAAGGCCTACGGCGTCTAAAATCGGGGTCAGGGCCGAATTAATTTGCATGCAAGAAATTCGGCCCTGACCCCAATTTTCCGCTGGCTGGGAAATTCGGCCCTGACCCCGATTTTCCTGCTTGCCGGCTGCGCGCCGCTCGCGCCGCTGCCGGAGGCGGAGTTCGCCTTCGGGGTGCTGGGCGACACGCCCTACTCCCAGAATGAAGTCCGCAAGCTGGACGAGCTGATCGGGCGCATCAACGAGCAGAAGCTCGCCTTCGTCGTGCACGTCGGCGACCTCGGCACCAGCGCGCGCGACCAAGGCTGCAGCGACGCCTGGCTCGAGGCTCGCAAACGCCAGTTCGCGACGATCCGCCATCCGTTCGTGCTGCTGCCCGGCGACAACGAATGGAGCGACTGCGCCAACCACAAGCTCGACCCGCAAGCGCGCCTCGCCCAATGGCGCAAGCTCTTCTGTACCCCCACCCTGAACCTCACACTCGAGCGCCAGCCCGGCTACTGCGAGAACGTGCGCTGGCACGTCGAAGGCCTGCACTTCATCGGCCTGAACGTCCCCGGGCGCGGCGCAAACCCTGCGCCGGACGCACACATGGCCGCCGTATTCGAATGGCTGGACGAAAGCCTCGCGCAAGCGGAGTCGAAGCGCGCGCAGCGCATCTTCGTCTTCCTGCACGCCGACCCGCACTTCGAGCGCGCGGCGCCCGGCGACGGCTACGCCCGCCTGCGCGCCGTTCTCGCCACCCACGCTACGTGGTTCAAGGGCCGCCTCGTGCTCGTGCACGGCGACTCGCATGTCTACCGCGACGACGAGCCCGTTCCCGGCCTCAGGCGCCTGCAGATGTGGGGGGCTCCGCTCGTCTCCTGGTTGCGCATTACCGCCCCGGCAAACGTCCTGCACATCGCGGTCGGCTGGTAGTGTACCGAGGCATCGGGAGGATGCCAGTGGTCGTTACATTCAACCTTCGGAGGACACATGAAAACTTCGATCCTGATGGTTGCGGTGGTCGGTCTGCTCGCGAGCGGCTGCGCGTCAACCCAGACCGTGAAGGAAGCAAAGGGCCAAGGCGTTACTTACACTTACCCCTTTGACTATGAGGCTGTGTACAACGCCACGCTTGCTGCCGCAAAGTTCAAGAATCTTGAAGTCGTTGAGCAGGACAAGACCCGTGGCCAACTCATCCTTTCGCACGGCGTTACCCCATTGAGTTGGGGCGAGAGAATCGCGGTATTCGTGAAGCCGCTTTCGGCCAGCAGGACAGAAGTGGAGATCATCAGCAAGCCGGTACTGGCTCCACTCAATTTTCCTCCCGATTGGCAACAGATACTGTTCAATGAAATAGAGGTTGAACTTCAAACCGGAAAGTAGACGCCCGAGCTGGCGAGCGTGAACGTCCTCGTCAATCCTGTGACGAAATCGCAGACTTGCCGGTCACGCCCAACGTGCGCGCCCTAGTGCTGACGTTCTCTCACGACGCACGGGGCTCTTACGCGAGGTAGAAGAAAATCGGGGTCAGATCCAGAGGCGGGAAAACCTGGGTCTGACCCCGAGCTAGCGCACCACCTCGTTGATCTCCACGATCACGCCCTTGGCGTCGTTCGCAACGGGCTTGCTCGCGCCCTGCAGGTCGCCGGGCTCGGGCTTCGCATTGCCTGAGCGTGAGACGCGAGCGGTGATGACCACGCGGGAAAACGCGGAGACGTTCATCCCGGGCGCCATGGCCATCGCGTCGTCGAGCGCGAACGCGAGCGGCAGCTCGCCGGCCTTGCGCCGCAGGACCGCGAGCGGCACCTGAGGCCCCTCGGCCGCGCGCGCATAGACGAACAGTGTGTCGCCGGGCGAGAGCTGGCCGCGCAGCTTCTGCGCGAGGCGCACCGTGCCGCGGATGCCCGGATGCGCAACGGCGCTGGGTTTCACGGTAGGGGCCTCGCTGCGCGCGACCGGCGCACCCGCACGCGCATTTGCCTCGGCGATGTTGTCGCGGATCGCGCGCCCCTCCTCGGAGTCCGGCGGCACCAGCGGCAGCATGCGCTGCCAATAGTCGGCCGCGCGCTTGAAGTCGTTGCGGTGAAAGGCGGCAGTGCCGGCGAGCGCCAGCGCCTTCAGGTTCTGCGGATCGATCTCGAGCGCGCGCAGCACCAGCTTCTCCGGCTCGCCCTGCAGCTTCTGCCCGTGCACCATGGCGAGCGCGTCGGCGAAGTCGGCGAGCAGCTCCGCATCGCGCGGCGCGCGCTCCGCCGCCTTCGCATAGGCACCCACCGCATCGGCAAAGCGCCCGAGCACCGCGTAGGAGCGCCCGAGCATCTTCCAGCCCTCGGGGTCGTCGGGGTTCTCGCGCATCTTCGCCGCGAGGCGCTCGACCATCGCCTCGATCTGCACCTCGCTCATCGCGCCCGGCCCCTCGCGCGGCACCACGGCATCCGGACTGCCGACGAAGAGATACACGGCGAACGCGCACACCGGCACGGCCACGCCGACCGCAAGCGCCGCACCACGGCCCGCGCGGCGCGGTGCGGCCTCGTGCAAGGTGGCCGCGTCCACGTCCTCGAGCATGCGCGCCTGCAGTTCGTCCTTCGCGCGCTGGTGATCCGCAGGGGCGATCTTGCCGGCGGCAAGCTCCGCCTCCAGCTCGCGCAGCTGGTCGCGGTAGACGGCGAGGTTCGCGGCCTTGCGCGAGACCTGCGCGGCGGCGCCCGGGCGCGCGACGAGCAGCGGGCGCAGCACCAGCGCCAGCACCAGCGCGGCGAGCGCCACGCCGAGCACCCAGAACAGGATCATTCGAGCAGCTTCGCCGCGCGGCTGCGCTGCGCCTCGCTCAAGGCCGGCTCGGGCTCGCGGCGGCGCGCGAGCCGCCGCCACAGGAACCAGGCGCCCGCCACGAGCAGCACGAACGGGCCAACCCAGAGCGCCACCGTGCTCGCCTTGAGCGGCGGGTTGTACAGCACGAAGTCGCCGTAGCGCGCGACCATGAACTCGCGCACGTCGCCCTCGCTCGCGCCCTTGGCGAGCTGCTCGCGAATCTGGTTGCGCAGGTCCACCGCGAGCGGCGCATTCGACTCGGCGAGCGACTGGTTCTGGCACACCAAGCAGCGCAGCTCGTGCGCGAGGCCCGTGACGCGCTTCTCGAGCGCCGGGTCCTCCGCAGTGCCGCGCGGCGCGGGCTGCGCCGGCTGTTGCGCCCAGGCAAGCGGCCCGAGCACCGCCAGCACGAGAGCGGCGACGATGCGCGCCGCGATGCCGCGCCTAGCCCCCACGCGAGAGCTCCTTGATCAGCGGCTCGATCTTCTTCACCTGCACCTCCGGCGTGAGCGGGCCGATGTGCTTGAAGCGGATGACGCCCTTCGCGTCGATGACGTAGGTTTCCGGCACGCCGTACACGCCGTAATCCATGGCAATGCGCCCCTTTTCGTCGTACACCGAGAACTGGAACGGGTCGCCGTTGCGCTTGAGCCAGGGCAGCGCATCCTCGCGCGCATCCTTGTAGTTCATGCCGATCACCGGCGCGAGGCCGGATTTCGCCAGCGCGGTGACCACCGGGTGCTCGACCAGGCACGGCGGGCACCACGACGCCCACACGTTCATCACCCACACCTTGCCGAGCATGTCCTTCTGCGAGAAGGTCTTCTCGGGCGCGTGCAGCAGCGGCAGCTCGAAGGCCGGCGCCGGCTTGCCGATGAGCGGCGAGGGCACCTCGCGCGGATTGAGCGTCAGCCCCACGGCGAGCAGCACCACCAGCGCGACGAACGCGCCCACCACCCACGCGAGCCTCACGCCAGCGCCTCCGCCGCCGCGCCCTGGCGCGCCGGCACGCGCAGGCGATAGCGGCGATCGCTTGCCGCGAGCAGCCCGCCCAGCGCCATCAGCAGGCAGCCGCCCCAGATCCAGTCGATGAAGGGCTTCACCTGCACCTTCACCAGCCAGGCGCCGCCCTCGAGCGGATCGCCGAGCGAGACGTAGAGGTCGCGCGTGAGGCCGGGGTTGATCGCCGCCTCGGTCATGGTCTGCTCCTGGACCGTGTAGATGCGCCGCTCGGGGCGCATCACCGCGACCGTCCTGCCCTCGCGCGTCACCGTCATGCGCGCCTGCGCGGCGCGGTAGTTGGGCCCCTCCACCGAGCGCACGCCATCCAGCTTGAACACGTAGCCGTTGAGCTCCACCGTGTCGCCGGCCTTCATCTTCGCGTCGCGCTCGGCGTCGTAGCCTTTCACCAGCGCCACGCCGACCACGAAGGCGGCCACGCCGATGTGCGCGAGCACCATGCCGTAGTGCGCGCGCGACTGGCGCAGGCTCTTGCGCAGGGTCATGAGGCCCGTGGCGACGATCCAGATGGCGAGCGCCAGGCTGAAGCCGACCAGGGCATGCCACTGGCCGAAGGCGAACGGCAAGAGCAGGCCGACCGCCAGGCTCGCGGCGAGCGCCCAGCGCAGCAGCACCGCGAGCTCCGGCACGCTGGCGCGCTTCCAGCGCGCCAGCGGCCCCACGCCCATGAGGAACAGCGCCGGCGCCATCAGCGGCGCGAACACCGCCTCGAAGTACGGCGGACCTACCGAGATCTTGCCGCCGCCCACGGCGTCGAGCAGCAGGGGGTACATCGTGCCGATGAACACCGAACCCATGGCCGCCGCGAGCAGCACGTTGTTGGCGAGCAGCAGCGATTCGCGCGACACCGGCTCGAAGGCGCCGCCC
>DASTHP010000284.1:0-2734 GCA_035718125.1 Burkholderiales bacterium
CCCGATCATGTGCGCGCCGACCACGCGCTGCGATGCGGCATCGACCACCAGCTTCATGAAGGTCCGCTCCGCGTGCGCGCCCAGGGTGTGCTTGAGGGCCCGGAAGGACGCCTTGTAGACGTCCACCTTGCCGAAGCGCGCGCGCGCGCGCTCTTCGGACAGCCCGACGGTGGCGAGGTTGGGGTCGGCGAACACGGCGGTGGGGACGTTCTCGTGGTCGACCGGCGTAGGCTCGCCGCGGAAGAGCGTCTTCGCGAGCGCCATGCCCTCCGCGGTGGCGACCGGCGTGAGGTTGAGGCGGTTGGTGACGTCGCCGATCGCATGGATCGAATCCACCGAGGACTTCGAGTAGGCGTCGACCACCACCGTGCCGTCGGCGTCGAGCTTCACGCCAGCGGCCTCCAAGCCGAGGCCGGCGGTGTTGGGCCTTCTCCCGGTGGCGAACATCACGAGGTCGACCTCCTGCGCCGCGCCGTCCGCGTACGTCACGCGGATGCCGCGCTCGAGCTTTGCTGGATTGGCCTGCAGGCGGATGGCGACGCCTTTCTTGCCCATCTCCTCGGCGATGCGCTCGCCCAGCTCCGCGTCGAAGCCGCGCAGCAGGCGCGCGCCCCGGTAAGCGAGCGTCGTCTCGACGCCCAGGCCATTGAAGATCGAGGCGAACTCCAGCGCCACGTAGCCGCCGCCCACCACCAGCGCGCGCCGCGGCAGGCGCTCGAGATGGAAGGCCTCGTTGGAAGTGATCGCGAGCTCGCGCCCGGGAATCGCCGGCAGTTGCGGCCAGGAGCCGGTGGCCACCAGGATGTGCCGCGCCGTGTGACGCTCGCCGTTCACCTCGACCGTATGCGCATCGAGCACGCGCGCGCGGCCGCGCAGGATGCGCGCCCCCGCTTTCGTCAGCGCGCCCTCGTAGACGCCGTTCAGGCGCGCGATCTCGCGGTCCTTGTTGGCGAGCAGCGTCGCCCAGTCGAAGCGCGGCTCGCCGAGCGTCCAGCCGAAGCTCTTGGCAATCTCGAAATCCTCGCGGTAGTGCGCCGCGTAGGCAAAGAGCTTCTTCGGGATGCAGCCGACGTTGACGCAGGTGCCGCCGAAGCGGCCGGATTCCGCCACCGCGACGCGCGCGCCATAGGATGCGGCGAAGCGGCTCGCGCGCACGCCGCCCGAGCCGCCGCCGATGGTGAACAGGTCGAAGTCGGTCTTCAGCTTACTTCAGGTTGGGGAGATTGATCTCCACCAGCTCGAGCTGCGCCGCCAGCGCCTTGTGCTCGGTCTTGCCGGCGAGCCACTTCACGGCGCTCTTCACCTTGTGCTCGAGGTCGGTGCGCGGCGCGCCTTCGATTCCGGTGAGCAGCTGCGCCAGCGGGGCGAGGCCGGCGGCACTGGCGGCATTGCGGATCGCGGCGAGGCGCGACTCGATCCCCGTGCGGTCCAGATTCGTGACCAGCTTCAGTGTCTTGTCGTAGCCGCTCATGGTGTCCTCCATTACCTCGCCGCGGCTGATTGTATCAGCGCGTAGCGGCCGCCTTCCGCCATGCGCACGCGGCCCTCGGCAGCGAGCTTGTCCAGGTGCGCGGCGAGCGAGCGCTGCGCCACGCCGTGCAGGCGCGGCGACACATCGTCGTACACCTCGACGACCAGCTCGTCGAGCGTGGGCGCGTTCAAGCGCTCGAGGGCCCACACCACCTTCTGCTCGCGCGCCAGGCGGTGGCGCATCAGCCGCCGCGCCTCGCGGTGCGGCTCGCCGATGAGGTAGCCGTGGCCCGGCGCGAAGATCAGGATGTCCTCGCCGAGCAGCCGCTCGAGCGAGCCGAGATAGGCGCGCATGTCGCCGTCGGGCGGATTGATGACGACGGTCGAGCCCTGCATCACGTGATCGCCCGTGAACAGCATGCGCGTGTTCTCGAGCAAGTAGCACAGGTGGTTGGAGGCGTGACCCGGGGTGCGCAGCGCGCGCAGCGTCAGGCCGCTGATCATCACGCGGTCACCCTCGTCGAGCACGCGATCGGGGGCGAAGCTCGCGTCCTGCCCGGACTGCGCGGGCGCCGGCCGGCCGATCAGCACTGCGCCGGTGGCCGCCTTGATGGCCGCCGCCGCGGGCGAATGGTCCATGTGCGTGTGCGTGCACAGCACGACCCGGATGCGGCCCGCGCCCGCCGCCAGCACCGCGGCGATGTGCGAGTCGATCGCCGGGCCGGGATCGATCACCGCGAGCTGTTCGCCGCCGACGAGGTAGGTATTGGTCCCCGGGCCCGTCATCATCCCCGGGTTGGGCGCGATGATGCGCGTCACATGCGCGTCCAGGCGCTTGGGCACGCCCGGCGCAAGCGCGATGCTGGTCTGGCCGGTCTCCTCCGGGTCGCTCCAGTGGATCTCGAAGTACTGCGGGTCGCGCCGGCGAAACAGGGCCGCCGCGCCATCCGGTCCGAGCGCCCAGCAGGCGCGGTTGGTCTCGACCTCGCATTCGCACGCGTGCTCGAACGCGTCCTTCGCGCGCGCGAAACGCTGCAGGTCGGCGAGTGTGTTCTTGGTGGCGAACACCAGCTCCATCTCGCCGCGCGCCTGGCGCTCCAGCGCCTCCAGCGGCCGCAGCCAGAGGCTGTCGATCAGCTCGGTGCCGTCGTGCGCGCCCGGCTGGTTGCCGGGCGCGAGCGCGAGGAAGAAGCGCGTGTCGAAGCGCCGCGCGCGCCCCGGCGCGGTGATCCAGTGGCCGAAGTAGGCGAGATCCGCGCCGCGC
>DASTHP010000285.1:0-4973 GCA_035718125.1 Burkholderiales bacterium
TCGTGCTTGTGATCGTGCCCATGCTCGTGATCGTGCCCGTGCTCATGGGCGTGCTGGTGGTCGTGATCATGGTCGTGATGGTGGTCGTGGATCTTGCCGCCGTGCCCCATCTCGTCGTGCTGGTGGTGGGCGCCCGCATAGGCGCCCGCCTCGGGCTCGAAGGGCGCCTCGATGTGCGTCACCTTCGCGCCCATCTTTCTGAGCATTTCCTCCAGCACGTGATCCGCCGCGAGGCGCAGGAACCCGGCGCCCACCTGCACCGGCACGTGCCGGTTGCCGAGGTGGTAGGCGGCCTTCGCGAGGTCGGTCGCGCTCGCGCACTCGACGTGCAGCAGCTTCTCCGGCGCCGCCAGCACCTCGATCACGCGGCCATCGGACGCGGTGACGAGATCGCCGCCGCGCAGGATCTCGCCACGCGGCAACATCAACCCCACCTCCTCGCCGGAGACGAGGTGCGCCCTCAGTCGGCTCTTCTGGCGCGATTCGAAGGGGAGCCTGAGCTGCCCCTTCACCTCGACCTTGTAGGCGGCGCGCGGAATCTTGAGCTTGGCCTTGATTTCGAGCATCAGAAGAGAAAATACCGTTGCGCCATCGGCAGCACCTTGGCCGGCTCGCACACGAGCAGCTCGCCGTCGGCGCGCACCTCGTAGGTTTCCGGATCCACCTGGATCTTCGGCAGCCAGGAATTGTGCACCATGTCCTGCTTGCCGATGCTCCGGGTGTTCTTCACGGCTTCCAGCGGCCGCTGCAGCCCGAGCCGCAGGAGCGACGGGCTCTTCAGCGAGTCCTGCGACACGAAAGTGACGGAGGTACGCAGCGCCTTGCCGAACGCGCCGAACATCGGCCGGTAGTGCACCGGCTGCGGCGTCGGGATCGAGGCGTTGGGGTCGCCCATCGCCGCCGCGGCGATCATGCCGCCCTTGAGGATCAGCGAGGGCTTCACGCCGAAGAACGCGGGCCGCCACAGCACGAGATCGGCGAGCTTGCCGACCTCGATCGAGCCCACGACGTGCGACACGCCGTGCGCGATGGCGGGGTTGATCGTGTACTTGGCGATGTAGCGCTTCACGCGCGCGTTGTCGTGGGTCTTCGGATCGCCCTGCAATGCGCCACGCTGGACCTTCATCTTGTGCGCGGTCTGCCAGGTGCGCAGGATCACCTCGCCCACGCGGCCCATGGCCTGCGAGTCCGAGGACATCATCGAGAAGGCGCCCAGGTCGTGCAGGATGTCCTCGGCGGCGATGGTCTCCTTCCTGATCCGCGATTCCGCGAACGCCACGTCTTCCGCAATAGCCGGATCCAGGTGATGGCACACCATCAGCATGTCGAGGTGCTCGGCCACCGTGTTCACCGTGTAGGGCATGGTCGGGTTGGTGGAGGACGGCAGCACGTTCGGCTCGCCGCAGATGCGGATGATGTCCGGCGCATGCCCACCGCCCGCGCCTTCGGTGTGGAAGGTGGCGATGGCGCGGCCCTTCATCGCCTTCACCGAGGTCTCTACGAAGCCGGACTCGTTCAGCGTGTCGGTATGGATCGCCACCTGCACGTCCATCTCGTCGGCGATGTCGAGGCAGTTGTCGATCGCGGCCGGCGTGGTGCCCCAGTCCTCGTGCAGCTTCAGGCCAATGGCGCCCGCCTTCACCTGTTCGCGCAGGGGCCCGGGCAGCGCGGCGTTGCCCTTGCCGAGGAAGCCGAGGTTCATCGGGAAGGCTTCCGCGGCGGAGAGCATCGAGCTGATGTGCCACGGTCCCGGCGTGCAGGTGGTGGCGAAGGTGCCGGTGGCGGGGCCGGTGCCACCCCCCAGCATGGTGGTGACCCCGCTCATCAGCGCCTCTTCGATCTGCTGCGGGCAGATGAAGTGGATGTGGCAGTCGATGCCGCCGGCGGTGACGATCATGCCTTCACCGGCGATCGCTTCCGTCCCGGCGCCGATCGGGATCGTGACCCCGGGCTGGATGTCCGGGTTGCCCGCCTTGCCGATCTTCCAGATGCGCCCGTCCTTCAGGCCGATGTCGGCCTTGACGATGCCCCAGTGGTCCACGATGAGCGCGTTGGTGATGACCGTGTCGGCGACCTCCTTCGACAGGCGCTGGCTCTGGCCCATGCCGTCGCGGATCACCTTGCCCCCGCCGAATTTCACTTCCTCGCCGTAGACGGTGAAGTCCTTTTCCACCTGGATCCAGAGCTCGGTGTCGGCGAGCCGCACGCGGTCGCCGGTCGTCGGGCCGAACATCTCGGCATAGGCCTGACGCGAGATCTTCATTTCAGTTTCCCCATCACCTTGCCGGCGAAGCCGTAGACCTTGCGCTCGCCCGCGAGCGCGACGAGCTCCACGGTGCGCGCCTGGCCCGGCTCGAAGCGCACCGCAGTGCCGGCGGCGATGTTCAGCCGGTGGCCGTAGGCCTTCGCGCGGTCGAACTTGAGCGCGTCGTTGGTCTCGAAGAAGTGGTAGTGCGAGCCCACCTGCACGGGGCGATCGCCGGCGTTCGTGACCTGCACGGTGAGTGTCTGCCGTCCCTTGTTCAGCTCGAGGTCGCCGCCGGCGACCTGCATCTCGCCCGGAATCATGGCGCCTCTCAGACGATCGGGTTGTGGACGGTCACGAGCTTGGTGCCGTCCGGAAAGGTGGCTTCCACCTGGATCTCCGGAATCATCTCCGGCACGCCTTCCATCACGTCCTCGCGCTTGAGCAGCGTCGCCCCCGAACCCATCAGCTCCGAGACCGAGCGGCCGTCGCGCGCGCCTTCCATGATCGCGGCGCTGATGTACGCCACCGCCTCCGGGTAGTTGAGCTTCAGCCCGCGCGCCTTCCGGCGCTCGGCGAGCAGCGCGGCGGTGAAGAGCATCAGCTTGTCCTTCTCTCTGGGCGTCAATTCCATGTCGATCCTGTTCGCAATCCAGGCGTCGGGCCGACCTACGTGCTCCAGATGCGCGGCAGCTGCGCCTCGCGCCCGAACAGCGCCGGCCTCAGCACCGTCCACAATTGCGCGAACAGGCGCTTCGCTTGCTCGCTCGAGTCTCCCAGGTAGCGCGCGAGCAGCACGCCCGGCAGCTGCGTCACCGCGAGGCCTTCGATCGCGCGGCAGGCGGCGAGATCGAACGCGGTGCCAGCAGCGACGAGCGTGCCGCACACGGGCATGCCCTGCAGCCCCGCCGGGGAATTCAGCAGCGCGCCACCGCCCTCGATGCGACCGCGCTCCAGCCACAGGAGCTTTCCGTCGCGATAGAGCTTCGTGTCCAGCCGCACCTCTCCCCTGTCGAATCGTTCCCCCGAACCCGTGCGCCCGAGGCACAGGATCTCCCAGCCCAGGTAGCGCGCATCCGCCTGCAACCGCACTTGTGTTTCCAGCCGCGCCCGCGCGCCGTCGAACACGATGGTCTCCTGCGGCAGCCACTCCATCGCTCCGGCGACCTCGAAGCGCAGCTGCTGCTGCGCCCAGGGGCCGCCGGAGCGGTACCACTTGCCCGCGCCGGGCGTGGTCAGCAGTGCGTGCGCGCCCTTGCCGGCTCGCACGCGCAACTCGAGCTCATCGCCTCCCGCAATGCCCGCCGGCGGATGCACCACGATCGCGTGGCAGACCGCGTCGCCTTCCGGATAGAGGGGCTTCTGCACCACCAGCGGCCCGTCGTGCCGCCGCTCGGCCAGCACCGTGCGATCTGCGCGCCGCTCGAAGCCGAGCTGCAGCTCGGCCTTCCAGGATTGCGCGACGGGCTCGGCGAGCTGCATGAGGGAATCATACTGCCAGCAGGCCCTTGACTCCGTCGCGTTCCATGTTTGCGCCGGCGCCGCGCGCAATGATCTCGCCGCGCTCCATCACCAGGTACTGGTCGGCCAGCGATCTGGCGAAGTCGTAGTACTGCTCGCAGAGCAGGATCGCCATCTCCCCGGTGGCCGCGAGCGCGCGGATCGCACGCTCGATGTCCTTGATGATCGAAGGCTGGATGCCCTCGGTGGGCTCATCGAGTATCAGGAGCTTCGGGCCCATGGCGAGCGCGCGCCCGATGGCGAGCTGCTGCTGCTGGCCGCCGGAGAGGTCGCCGCCGCGCCGTCGCATCATCTGGCCGAGCACCGGGAACATCTCGAGGATGCGCGCCGGCAGCTTCGCGCCGCGCGGCCGCGTGGCGAGGCCCATCTCGAGGTTCTCGGCGACCGTGAGGCGCGGGAAGATCTCGCGGCCCTGCGGCACGTAGCCGAGGCCGGCGCGCACGCGCTCGTAGGGCGCCGCGTGCGTGAGCCCCGCATCGCCGAAGCGGATCTCGCCGCTGCGCGCAGGCACGAGGCCCATCAGCGTCTTCAGGAGCGTCGTCTTGCCCACGCCGTTCCTGCCGAGGAGCGCGGTCACCTTGCCCGCCGGCACCTCGAAGGCGAGGTCGCGCAGGATGTGGCTGCCGCCGTAGTACTGGTTCAGCGCGGAGACGGAGAGGTTCATCGCCCGAGGTACACCTCGATCACGCGCGGATCCGACTGCACCTGCGCCATCGGCCCCTCGGCGAGCACGCTGCCTTCGTGCAGCACCGTCACCTTGCGCGCGATCTTCTCGATGAAGGCCATGTCGTGCTCGACCACCACCAGCGAATGCGCGCCGGCGAGCGAGAGGAACAGCTCCGCCGTACGCTCGGTCTCGTCGTCGGACATGCCCGCCACCGGCTCATCGAGCAGCAGCAGGCGCGGCTCCTGCATGAGCAGCATGCCGATCTCCAGCCACTGCTTCTGGCCGTGCGACAGCAGCCCGGCGGCGCGATCGGCGGCCTGGTCGAGGCGGATGAGGCGCAGCGTCTGCGCGATGCGGTCGCGCTCCGCGTCCGCGAGCGTCGCGAAGAGCGTGCGCCGGACGCGCTTGTCCGCCTTCATCGCCAGCTCCAGGTTCTCGAACACCGTGTGGTTCTCGAAGATGGTGGGCTTCTGGAACTTGCGGCCGATGCCGGCGTGCGCGATCTCGGCGTCCGACATCTTCGTCAAGTCGAAAGTCTGG
>DASTHP010000286.1:0-4075 GCA_035718125.1 Burkholderiales bacterium
GGTGGCGCAGGGCGGCATCGTCGCGCCCAAGGGGCCGGCGGGATCGATGATCCTGTTCCATGGATGCCTGGTGCACGCCTCGGGCTCGAACCTCTCGCCCTGGAATCGCGTGAGCGTGTATCTGTCGCTGTGCGCCGTTTCCAACCACATCCGGCGCTTCAAGCGTCCGGGCTACATTGCGCACCGCGACTTCACGCCGATCCGCTGCCTGCCCGACGACTGCCTGCGCAAGCACTACGACGTGCCGCTGCCCTGGAAGGACGGCACGCCCGCCGAAGAGCTGCAGGGCGCACTGAAGGCGGCCTGAGATGAACCTTTACGCCAAGCTGCGCGAGCGCGAGGCCCAGGGCAAGCCCTTGCGCCTGGGAGTCATCGGCGCGGGCAAGTTCGCAGCAATGTACATCGCGCAGGTGCCGCGCACGCCTGGTGTGCACCTGGTAGGCATCGCGGACCTGAATCCCGCGAACGCGAAGGCGAACCTGGACCGCACGGGTTGGACCGCGGCCCAGTACGGCGCCGCTTCGCTGGACGCTGCGCTCAAGGAGCGCCGCACGCACATCGGCGAGGACTGGCGCGCGCTGGTCGCGCACCCGGCGATCGACATCGTGGTGGAGGCGACCGGCAATCCGCTCGCCGCCGTCGAGCACGCGCTCGAAGCCTTCCGGCAGCGCAAGCACGTGGTGATGGTGACGGTCGAGGCCGACTGCTTCTGCGGGCCGATGCTGGCCAAGAAGGCGGCTGAGGCGGGCGTGGTGTACAGCCTGGCCTACGGCGACCAGCCGGCGCTCATCTGCGACCTCGTGGATTGGGCGCGCGCCGCGGGCTTTCCGGTGGTGGCGGCGGGCCGCGGCCACAAGTGGCTGCCGCACTTTGCGCAATCCACGCCGGAGACGGTCTGGGGCTACTACGGCCTCACCCCCGAGCAGGCGAAAATCGGCGGCCTCAACCCGAAGATGTTCAATTCCTTCCTCGACGGCTCCAAGCCGGCGATCGAAACGAGTGCGGTGTGCAACGCCACCGGCCTCACGCCCGCGCCGGGCGGCCTCACGTATCCGTCGGGCAGCGTCGACCAGATTCCCAACCTCATGCGGCCGCACGCCGAGGGCGGCGTGCTGCACCACAAGGGCCAGGTGGAGGTAGTGTCTTCGTTGCAACCGGACGGCACGCCGATCGAGTACGACATCCGCTTTGGCGTCTGGGTGGCTTTCGAGGGCGAGAGCGAATACATCCGCCGCTGCTTCGCGGAGTACGGCGTGAAGACGGACGACAGCGGCCGCTACGCCTGCCTGTACAAGCGCTGGCACCTGATCGGGCTGGAGGTGGGAATCTCGGTCGCTTCGGTGGGCCTGCGCGGCGAGCCCACCGGCTGCGCCACCGGGTTTCGCGCCGACGCGGTCGCCACGGCGAAACGCGCGCTCAAGCCCGGCGAGCTGCTGGACGGCGAAGGGGGCTACACCGTCGTCGGCAAGCTGATGCCCGCGCAGGATTCGCTGGTGCAGGGCTGCCTGCCGCTCGGCCTGGCGCATGGCTGGAAGATCCTGAAGCCGGTCGCTGCGGGCGAGGCGCTACGCTGGTCGGATGTGGCGATCGACGAAAACGTCACCGCCGTCAGGCTGAGACGCGAAATGGACACGCTATACCGGTCCTTCGAGCGCCACGCCGCGTGACCGGGCGGCCATCGCTTCTCGCCGGAGTTCTGCTCGTCTGCGCCGCTCCGGCGCTTGCCCAGCTCGAGCGCGGCGCGTTTGCCAGCTGCGCCGATATTCCCGGGGATGCGGAACGCCTGGCGTGCTACGACAAGGCCACCGCCAACCAGCCGGCCGCGCCAGGGGATGCCCCGGTGTTGTCGCCGGGGAGAGCGCCGGCCGAGTCGTCGCTGCTCGGCGAAGCCTGGGCCCTGGATCCGGACAGCGCGAGGATCGACCTCAGCCTCTACCAGCCGAATTACCTCCTTCCCGTGCGCTATTCGGATCGGGTCAACGCCGCGCCGTTCGCGGGGACCGCCAGCCCGGGCACGTCCGCGCAGACGATCGAGGACATCGAGGCGAAGTTCCAGTTGAGCTTCAAGGCGCGCGTGGGCAGCGCGTTCGATCGGCGCCTGGGCATCTGGATCAGCTACACGCAGCAGAGCCAGTGGCAGGTCTACAACGCGGAGGCGTCGCGGCCGTTCCGGGAGACCAACTACAGCCCCGAGGCGCTCGTCATGCTGGACCCGCGGACGGAGATCTTCGGCCTGCGCTGGCGCCTGGCCGGGGTGTCCTTCACGCACCAATCGAATGGCCGCGCCGAGCCGCTGTCGCGCAGCTGGAACCGCGTCATCGGCCAGTTCGGATTCGAGCGCGGCGCCTTCGCGCTGATAGTGCGGCCATGGGCGCGGATCAAGGAAGACCCGACCAAGGACGACAATCCGGATATCACGACCTACCTGGGCCATGGCGACCTGACGATGCTGTACAAGTGGCACAACCACAGCCTCAACCTCATGCTGCGCGGCGGCAAGGGGGCGGCACAGCTCAGCTGGACCGGTCCTCGCTGGCTTGGACCCCTGAAGGGCTACGTGCAGGTGTTCTCCGGCTACGGCGAGAGCCTCATCGACTACAACTGGCGCCAGACGACCGTCGGCGTCGGTGTCGCCCTCAACGACCTGCTCTAGGCGCGTGCGGGGCAGATCGGCGCCGGCCGAGGGACTGCAGGTACTTGTACATCTCGGTGTGGTCGGCCCCTGCGGGCAATGCGCGCTCGGCATCGCGCCAATGCTTCAGCGTCTGCCTGAGATAGGGCGACGGCACGCCTGCGTCCTGCGCCAGCCGCGCCGCGATTCCCACGTCCTTCGACATCAGCGCCAGCTTGAAGCCCGAGGCGAAGGCATTCGTGAAGATCTGCTGCGGGATCTTGCGCTCCGTGGTGCTGTTCTTGCCGGTGGAGGCGTTGATCACGGCGACCAGCGTCTTCGGGTCGAGGCCGAAGGCCTTGCCGATGAGCAGCGCCTCGAACCCCGCGATGGTGCCCGCGGCGCCAAGGTAGTTGTTGAGCGCCTTGGTGGCGTGGCCCGCGCCGGTCTCGCCGCAGCGGAAGATCTCGGTGCCCATCTTCTCCAACACGGGCCGTACGCGCGCGATGTCGGTCTCGCTGCCGCCCACCATGATCGCCAGCGTGCCGTCGCGCGCCTTGGCGACGGCGCCGGACACCGGTGCATCCACCATTGCGACGCCCTTGGCGGCGAGCAGGCGAGCCAGCTTGCGCGTCGTCGCCGGATCGGAGGAGCTCATGTCCACCACCACCGCGCCGCGCTTCAGGCCCGGCAGGGCGGCCTTCACGGCTGCCGCGACCGCGCGGCCATCGGGCACCATGGTGATGAGCACGTCCGCGCCCGTAGCCGCCGCGCGCGCCGAGGCGCGGTTGCCGGGCTTCGCCTTGTCCCAGGTCTGGAGCGCAAAGCCCGCGCGCGTGAGGTTGGCCGACATGAGCTCGCCCATGCGGCCCAGGCCGATGAAGCCGACGACCATCAGACGCCGCGCTCCTTGAACACTTCCTTGGCGCAGCGGAAGCTCACCACCGCCGCGGGCACGCCGCAATAGATCGCCACCTGCAGGAACACCTCGCGGATCTGCTCCTTGGTGAGGCCGTTGTTCAGCGCGCCGTTGATGTGGAGCTTCAGCTCATGCTCCTTGCCCAGCGCCGAGAGCATCGCAAGATTCAGCATCGAGCGCGTCTTGCGATCGAGGCCCGGCCGGTTCCAGATGTCGTTCCAGCAGTAGGTGTTGAGCAGGTCGACGAAGGGCTTGTTGAAGTCGTCCACCGCGGCCATCGACTTGTCCACGTACTCGGCGCCCAGCACCTCGCGCCGCGTCTTCAAGCCCTGGTCGAACCGCTCCTTGTGGCCACGCTTGTCCATGCGCTTCTCCGTTCAGATCAGATGAGGTCTTCGTAGCGGATGCCCGCGCGCCGCAGCAGGGCATCGAAAGGCAGGCCGCCGGGGCGCGGCCCCGCGCGGAACACCTGCGTGCGCGCCGGCGTCTCGTCGAGCACGCGCTGCGCGATCGGCAGATTGTCGCCGCGCATGGCATCGGTCGCC
>DASTHP010000287.1:0-3585 GCA_035718125.1 Burkholderiales bacterium
TGGGTGGCGACGCTCGCCGGCTGGATCGTCACCGAGATCGGGCGCCAGCCCTGGCTCGTGCACGGAATCCTGCGCACCGCCGACGCCGCGGGCCACGTGCGCGAGGGCGCGCTCGGCGCGAGCCTCACCGGCTACGCGCTCGTGTACTCGGTGATGCTGCTCGCCTACATGGTGGTGGTCACGCACCTCGCGGGCGAGGAGGTGAAGGCGTGAATCTCGCGCTCACGATCGGCATGCGGACCGTGCTTCTCGCGGCTGAGGCGGCGATGCCATGAGCCTCGACTTGCCGCTCATCTTTGCAGTTCTCATGGGCGCGGCGGTGCTCGCCTACGTGGTGCTCGACGGCTACGACCTTGGCGTGGGCATGCTGATGCCCGCGGCGACGGGCGCAGAGCAGGACGTGATGGTCGCCTCGATCGGGCCGTTCTGGGACGCGAACGAGACCTGGCTCGTGCTGGGCGTCGGCATCCTGCTCATCGCCTTCCCCGCGGCGCACGGCTACATCCTCGGCGAGCTCTACCTGCCGGTGGCGGCGATGCTGATCGGGCTCATGCTGCGCGGCGTCGCCTTCGAGCTGCGCGTGAAGGCGCAGGGCTGGCACGCGGAGCTGTGGAACTGGTTGTTCTGGTTCGGCTCGTTCCTCGCCTCGTTCGCGCAGGGGTTCATGCTCGGGCGCTACCTCACGGCGTTCATGCCTGGGTGGCCGAACTTCCTCTTCGCGCTGCTGGTCGGCGCGGCGCTCTGCGGCGGCTACGTGCTCCTCGGCGCCACCTGGCTCGTGCTGCGCACCGAGGGCGAGCTGCAGAAGAAGGCCATGGGCTGGACGCGCTGGGGCCTGCTCTGGGTGGCGCTCGGCGTGGCGCTCGTCTCGCTCGCCACGCCGCTCGCGAGCCAGATCGTGTTTGCGCGCTGGTTCGATTTCCCGCGCACGCTCTGGCTGATGGTCCTGCCGCTCGCGACGCTGGCCGCGTGGCTGTGGATCTGGCGCTCGGTGGGACGCTCGGACTGGAAGCCGTTTGCGGGCGCGGTGGCGATCTACCTCCTCGCCTTCGCCGGCCTCGCCTACAGTATCTTCCCGTACGTGGTGATCGGCTGGCTCACGATCTGGGACGCGGCCGCGCACCCCTCGGCGCTCAAGGTGGTGCTCGCCGGCGTGGTGATCGTGCTCCCTTTCCTCGTCGGCTACACCGTCTTCGCCTACCGCGTCTTCCGCGGCAAAGCCAAAGCCGGCCTCTACGGCCACTAGAAAATTGGGGTCAGGGCCGCATTTCCGCTCGCAAGGGAAATGCGGCCCTGACCCCAATTTTCCCCGGCCGAAATAATTCGGCTCTGACCCCGATTTTCATCTCGGCGGATCGCCCTTGGGGAGGACATCTTTGAACTGCGGAAAGGTCTTCCATGCTGGGATCGGGGGTGTCTTGCCTTCGCAGGGCGCGTAGGGCGACATCTCCACGATCTGCATGCGGTGGATGTAGCGCGGGCAGTTGGGGAAGATCTTCTCGGCGCGCACGCGCACGATGAGCTGCGCGCCCTCGAACTCGCCCATCAGGGGATCGTCAGCGCTGAGCGAGGCGACGCCGTTCACGCGCAGGCGGTTCGGGCGCTCGAAGTCGAGGAACAGGATTCCCACGTGCGGGTTGGCGAGCACGTTGCCCAGGCTCCGGAACTGGCCGTTGCCGTCGTAATTCGGGAACGCGAGCTCGGAAGGCCCGGTGACGCGCACGAAGCCCGGCAGCCCGCCCTTGTAGGAGCAATCGGGGCGCCCGTCCGCGTCCGCAGTGGCGAGGAAGAACATGACGCGGCTCTCGATGAAGGCGCGGTCGCCTGCGGTGAACTCCGTGCGCCCGAGCGTCTCGTCGAGGCGGTCGGCGAGCCGCCGCGTGTCGTAGCGGTCCTGCAGCTTGCGCATGCCCTCGTGATACGTGGGGCCCGCGGGGGTTTCTTCAGGCGGCGGTTTCATGGGGGCTCGGCAGGTTGTCCTGGTCCTCAAAATCCACTGGTGCCTGCGGCCGGCGGTTCACCTGCAGGCGGAAGATGTCCGGACGCGCGTAGTGGCCCGCGACATCGAGGCTGCGCCGCGCCATGCCGACGCGCTCGAGGTCGATCTCGGCGTACAGGATGCCGAACGCTTCGTGCAGCGGGCCGGCGACGACCTTGCCGCCCGGCGCCACCACCACGGTGTCGCCCGCGTTGACCCATTCGTCGGCGTCCGGAAAGAGCGCCGCCCCCTTGGGCGGCATGGCGGGCGCGATGTCGCGGCCGCGGAAGGCGAAGCCGCTGGAGACGACCCAGCAACCGCCTTCGCGCGCGATGTGCTGCGCGGTGGCGATGCAGCGCTCGCCGTTGTCGTAGGTCGGCGCGATGTAGAGCTCCACGCCCTGCGCGTAGAGCGCGGCGCGCGCGAGCGGCATGTAGTTCTCCCAGCAGATCAGCGTGCCGACGCGTCCGCAGGGCGTGTCCACCACCTTGAGGCCCGTCGCGTCACCGAAGCCCCAGACCATGCGTTCTGGATTGGTCGGCATGAGCTTGCGGTGGCGATTGAGGAGCGCGCCATCGGGCCCGAGGACGACGACGGTGTTGTAGAGCGTGCCGCCGCTGAAGACTGCGTCGCGCTCGGTCATGCCGCAGACGACGGTGGTCGCGTTGCGACGTGCTGCATCGGCGAGAGGCGCGAGGTCGTCACCTGCGAGGCTCACCGCATTTGCGCGCAGTCGTGCGTGCAGCTGCTCGGTGAGCGCCATGTCGCCGCCAGGGCGAAGGCGCCACATCCACGCCGGGTAGCCCGGGACGAATGCTTCGGGAAAGACGACCAGGCGCGCGCCTTCCTTCGCCGCTTCGTCGACCGCGCCGGAGGCGAGCGCGAGCGTCGCAGCCTTGTCGAGAAAAGCGGGTGCGCGCTGGACGACGGCGATGCGACTCATGTGGCCTCCGCCAAGCGGGTCGAGTGGGACCGCACTATACGCCGCCGCGTCGCTCAGCGAGCGCGGGCTGGCGCGACTTCTCCGGCCACGACCCACTTCTCGCCGGCGTCCCTGCCGTCGCGCACCATGGTGAACGAGGCGTCGAGCCGCTCGCCGCTCACCACGCCCTTCCAGCGCAGCTTGCCGTACTTCGCGCTCTCGGTCTCGGCGGCGAAGCTCACCGACCCGCCCTGCTGCGTGGCGGTGTAGGCGGCGTCGCCGTAGCCGTAGCGGTCGCAGGCGGTGGAGCGGAAGCGTCCGCCCTCGAAGATCAGCGTGTCGGCGTCGCCCGAGGTCTTGCCGCGCTCGAGCACCACGCCGTCGAAGCGCCGGCCGTCGAGAAAATTGTTGGCGGTAGTCATGGTCAACCTCCGTGTTGGTCCTATGCCGGCAGGTCTTCGTGCAGGCAGAGGATGTTGCCTTCGGGATCGAGAAACCACGCCGCCTTCTCCGAGCCGAGCACGCAGACGTGCTCCACCGTCTTCAGGCCCGGCAGGTCGTAGTCGGCGAACACCACGCCGCGCGCCTGCAGCGCGCGGATCTCCGCCTCGATATCGTCCACCTTGAAGCTGAGCGCGGTGTGCTCGGCCTTGGTGCCACCCGGGCGCGGAAACAGCGCGAGCAC
>DASTHP010000288.1:0-4844 GCA_035718125.1 Burkholderiales bacterium
CGGCCCTGACCCCAATTTTCCGGCCCTGACCCCGATTTAGTGGAGGCTGGGCTTTTTCAGGAAGTCGCTGCGGTCGGCTGATTTCAGGCGCACGTTGAGGCGCGCACCGGCGCGCGCGATGGTGAGCGGCACTTCGCAACCGGCGGCGCCGAGGCGCCAGATGCTGCGGAACAGCTCGGCCAAGCCGCCCACGCGCTGCTCGGCGACCTCAAGCACGATGTCGCCGAGCTTGAGGCCCGCACGCTCCGCAGGCCCGCCGTTCGCCAGTCCCGCGACGACGAGCTTGCCGGAAATCTCGGTGGTGTACATGCCGAGCCACGGCCGCACCGGGCGCTGCGCGCGCCCGCGCGTGACGAGGTCCTCGAGGATCGGCTCGAGCGGGTCGATGGGCACGAACATGTTGCCCTGCACATTCTGGTCGCCGGACTTTTCCTCGACCAGGAGCGAGCCGATGCCGAGCAGCTTGCCGTCGGCGCCGATCAGCGCCGAGCCGCCCCATTGCGGGTGCGCGGGTGCGGCGAACAGGGCCTCGTCCAGCACGTATTCCCAGTAACCGGCGAATTCGCGTTTGTCGAAGACCTGCGCCTTGAGCGCGTGCGCGCGCCCGCCGTGGCCCGCCACCACCACCTCGTCGCCCACGCGGCAGCGCGCCGCCGAGCCGCGCGCAAGCGGCGGCACGCCCAGCCTGCCGAGCGGCAGCACCAGGCCGAAGCCGGTCTGCTGGTCGTAGGCGAGGGGATGCCCGGCCACCACCGCGCCCTGCGCCGTGGTGAGCCACACCGAGGTCGCCTCGGTGATCAGGTAGCCGATGGTGAGCACCAGGACGTCCTCGCGGATCACCACGCCGTTGCCGGCGCGCTCCGTGCCGAGGATCTGCGCGGTGAAGGCGTCGTCGGGGACTTCAGCGCGCACCAGGACGAGCGCACCGAGCGCGGCGTCGAGGTCGAAGCGCCAGTCCTCGGGACGCGGCCGCAGCTCGGCGGGAAACGCCCAGTCCGCGGGTTCGCTCATCGGGCCGCCATGCGCATGGCGGCCACTGTTGCGCGAGCGCGCGCGCGAGTCAAGGCCGGCAGCGAAGCGCCTGCAAGGTACCACCCACCTGTGCCGCCAGTTGCCGGGCCTCGCCGCTGCCTGCGCCTTGCGGCGCGGTTACGTCCCCGTGCGCTTGACCACCGCGCCCTGCATGCCCTGCGGGACGCGCTCCATCATGCTGATCTCGCCCGCGAGCTCCGCGCCTTCCTCGACCTTGATCTTGGCGTAGCGGATCTTTCCGGTGACCTTGCCGGTGGCATGGATCACGAGCTGCTTCCTCACCGTCAGCTCGCCTTCCAGCTTGCCGTGGATCTCCGCCGTGTCCACCGCGACCGTGCCGCAGAAGGTGCCGTTCGGCGCGATCTGCAGCACGCGCGAGTCGAGCGTCGCCTCGATGCGGCCTTCGACCACCAGCGTGTCGCAGTCGGAGACTTCCACGCCCTTCATCTTGATGTCGGGACCGACGATGAGCTTGGCTTCCTTGCGCTCCTCGCCTTTCTCCACCACGGGCTTGGCGGGCTCGGCGGTCGCCGCCGGCGCAGGCGTGCCCGGCGTGGCGGGCGGCAGCGGCGGCGTGGAGCGGAAAAACGAATCGTTGCGGCGGAACAGACTGTCTTTTTGAAGCATCGCGGTCTCCTGGTGGGTGTAGTCCAAAGACATGAACACGCATCGTTCGTGCCAGGAAGAAATCGCAGCAAAAACAACGCGATGCTGTTTCGCATCCACCGAGAAACGTCGCCGTGCGGCGACGCTTTCGCGGGCGGAACCCTATAACCCTACGCAGCGAAGTCGCGCAAGAGCTTGCCCGGCAGGCGCTCGAGCTCGCGCACGCCGTTGACCCAGACGCCCTGTACGCCGAGCGCCGGCGTGGTCAGGCGCGGATGGCCGCCGGGCAAGTCGAAGACGCGTCGCTTGGTGCCGCGGCCGACCGTGGCCGGATCAAAAAGCAGCAAGTCGGCGGCGTATCCCGGCTTGAGCGCGCCGCGATCGCGGATGCCGAAGAGCTGCGCGGGCACGCGGGTGAGGCGCCGCACCGCGTCCTCGAGGCTCAGCGCGCCGCGCTCGCGCACCCAGTGGCCGAGCAGGTGCAGGCCGAAGCCCGCGTCGTTGAAGAACGTGAGGTGCGCGCCGGCATCCGAGAGCGACACCAGGCTCGCGGGATGGCGCAGCATCTGCGCGACCGCCTGCTCGTCCGAGTTGAGCAGCATCGCGTTGAACACGGTATCCAGCTTCTCGCCCAGCGCGAGGTCGAGCATGCAATCGAGCGGATCCTTGCCCGCCGCGCGTGCCAGCTCGCCGATCGAGCGCTGCTCGCAGTCCTTCCTCGAGGACTCCACGACCTCGACTTGGTCCCACTGGCCGTTGAACAGGCGAAAGTGCGCGGGGCGCGAGAGCTCCGCGCGCACGGCGTCGCGGAAGGACCGCTCGCGCAGCTTTGCCGCGTAGGCCGCGCCCTTGAGCGGCAGCGCGGGCTTCCACGCCTCCAGCCCCTCGAAGGTGTAGGGCGAGTGCAGCGTGAAATCCATCGACAGCGGGCAGCAGGAGATGGCGCCCACCAGCCTGCGGCCGCGCGCGTTCGCCTGCGCGATCGCGTCGAGGTCGTCGAACACCGCGCGCGGGTTGGTGCTGTTGTGCAGGAGCGCGGCGATCACCACCGGCCGGCCCGAGGCGGCCGCCAGCTCCTCCAGGAAGCTCACCGGCGTGTGCCCGCCCTTGGTGAGCATGAACACGCCGCGCCCGGCATCCTTGAGCGCGCCGACCAGCGTGCGCATCTCCGTGTCGTCGGCGAGCCGCGAGGGCATCGGCAGGCCGCCGTGGCCATTGTGCGCGGGCGAAGTGCTGGTGGCGAAGCCCACGGCGCCCGCGCGCATGCCCTCCAGCAGCAGCTCGCGCATGCGCGCCACTTCCTCCGGTCGTGCCGCGCGCCGCGGCGCGTCCTCGCCCATGACGAAGGTGCGCAGCGACGAGTGCCCGACGAAGCCGGCGACATTGAGGGCGGCGCCCCTGCGCTCGAGCATGCGGAAGTACTCCGGGATGGACTCGAAGTCCCAGCGGATGCCCGCGCGCAGCACCTCGAGCGACATGCCTTCCACCTGCGTCAGGTTCTTCATCACCAGCTCGCGGTCCGCCGGCTTGCAGGGCGCGATGGTGAAGCCGCAGTTGCCGATGATGGCGGTGGTGACCCCGAGCGCGGGCGAGGGCGAGACGAGCGGGTCCCAGGTGATCTGCGCGTCGTAGTGCGTGTGGTTGTCGATGATGCCCGGCATCAGCACGAGGCCGGCGGCATCGACGACTTCCTTGCCGGAGAGTGATTTGCCGATCTCGGCGATCGCGCCGCCGGCGACCGCGAGGTCACCGTGAACCGGCGTGCCGCCGAGGCCGTCCGCGATCAGCGCGTTTCGAATGACCAGGTCGTGCATCCGCCTATACTACCGGCACCATGGAAATGTTCGATCTGAAGGGGAAAAGCGCGGTCGTGACGGGCGCGGCGCGCGGCATTGGCAAGGCGACCGCCGACCTGCTCGCGGCAAGCGGCTGCACGGTCGCGCGCCTGGATGCGCAGGCGGGCGCCGGGATCCTCGCGTGCGACGTGAGCGACGAGAAATCGGTCGCGCAGGCCTTTGCGACGATCGGGCGCGTCGACATCCTGGTCAACAATGCCGGCATCGCGGTACGCAAGAGCGCCTTCGACATCACGCGCGAGGAGTGGGACAGCGTCATCGCGGTGAACCAGACGGGCCTGTTCCTGTGCTCGCGGGCGGCCGCGCGCGCGATGCGGCAGCACGGCGGTGGCGCGATCGTGAATCTCGCTTCGATCATGGGATTCTCCGGCGGTCTATTCCCCAATCCCGCCTACCAGGCCTCCAAGGGCGCGGTCGTCAATCTCACGCGGGCGCTTGCCCTCGAGTTCGCGCCGTACGACATCAGGGTGAACGCGGTCGCGCCGACCTTTGTGCGCACCGACCTCACCACGCCGATCTTCTCCAATCCGGAGGTGCTGAAGGCCGTCATGCAGCACACGCCGCTCGGGCGCCTGCCCGAGGTCGAGGACATTGCGCAGGCGATCGTCTTCCTTGCCAGCCCCGCCGCGCGCTGCATCACCGGCATCACGCTGCCGGTGGACTCTGGCTACCTCGCGCGCTAGCTTCTAGGGATCGCGCGCGAGGCGCACGCCGCTGAACTGCCAGCGCGCCACCGACGGGAAGAAATTGCGGTAGCTCGGGCGCAGGTGGCCGGGCGGCGTCGCGCTCGAGCCCCCGCGCAGCACGTACTGGTTGGACATGAACTTGCCGTTGTATTCGCCCACCGCGCCCGGCGCGGCGCGGTAGCCCGGATAGGGCCCGTAGCTGCTGGAAGTCCACTGCCAGACGTCGGCGAACGCGCCGCCCGCGGCCTCCAGCTCGAACTCGGTGGGCAGTCGCGCCTGCGACCAGTGCGCGAACGCATCCGCTTCGAAGTGACTGAGGTGCGCAACGGAGGCATGCGGATCGAGCGGCTGCAGGCCGTGCAACGTGAATTCCATCCGGGTGCCCTCGTGCCGCCGCCAGTACAGCGGCGCCTCCCAGCGCTGTGCCTGCGCCGCGGCCCAGCCTTCCGAGAGCCACAGCTCGGGCCTGCGGTAGCCGCCGTCCTCGATGAAGGCGAGGTACTCGGCGTTGGTGGCGGGACGGCCCGCGAGCTCGAAGGGCTCGAGCAGCACGCGGTGGCGCGGCAGCTCGTTGTCGAAGGCGAAGCCGTTGCCGTCATGGCCGATCTGCGCCTCGCCGCCGGGGTGCGCCGACCACGTGAGCAGCGCGTGCGCTGCGCGCGAC
>DASTHP010000289.1:0-4933 GCA_035718125.1 Burkholderiales bacterium
GGCGTCACTGGCGCGCTTCGCGGATGTCGGAGTGCGCCGGGAAGACTTCCCAGCGCGCTTCTTTTTCCTTGTAGAACTCGCGCCGGTGCAGCTGCTCGAGCGCGAGGCCGTACATGTGGAAGTTGAGCAGCGGCGCCTCGATGTGGATCGAGTGCAGGTCCTCGGGCATGAAGGCGACGCCCGTGCCCTGCTTGACCACGTCGCGGCCCTTTTCGCGCACGCCGCTCTTCGGGTCGCGATCGTAGAACTTGTTCAGCTCCTCGCCCGTCACGCCGACGATTACCGCCCAGGTGGTGTGGTTGTGCGCGGGCGTGCCGTAGCCGCCGAGGGAAGCGTTGGCGTAGAGCGCGAAGCGGTGGTCGGGGTCCTCGGAGATGCGGTAGAGGCACGAGCGCAGCTTCTGCCCCGGCGCCGGCGGCGGAAAGTCCTTGGCGTCGAAGAGGTCGGTGCGCGCGGCGAGCTTGATGAGGCGCGCCTTGATGTTCTGCAGGCTCGCGCGCGTCACCCCCTCGCGCTTCTCGATCGCGCGGATGTCGGCGACGGCGGCGGCGATCTCTTTCCTGCGTTCGGCAGCACGGTCCATAGCGAAATCGTACCGCAGGAAATCGGGGTCAGGGCCGCATTTCCTTGGGGTCGGACCCAGGTTCTCTCGCCTTTGGGTCTGACCCCGATTTTTCGGCCCTGACCCCAATTTTCTGCCGAAAAATTAATTCGGCCCTGACCCCGATTTTCAGTCGCGGACTTTTGTACGCAGCGCCTTGATCTTGGCGCGGCGCAGCTTGCCTTCGATGCGGCGTTCCTTCGACGCGCGAGTCGGCCGGGTAGGCTTGCGCTTCTTCGGCACGAAGGCGGCGGCCTCGACCAGCGCCTGCAGGCGCGCAAGGGCCTCGGCGCGGTTCATCTCGAGGCTGCGGTGCTGCTGCGCCTTGATGACCACGACGCCGGTGCGCGTGATGCGCTTGTCGCCGCGCTGCAGCAAGCGGTGCTTCAAATCTTCCGGAAGGGACGACGCGCGCACGTCGAACCGCAGGTGCAAGGCGTTGGAAACTTTGTTGACGTTCTGGCCGCCCGCGCCCTGCGCGCGCACGGCGACGAGCTCGATCTCGTTCTCCGGAATGCGGATCACCGGCCGCTGCCTCCGGTGCGCATCATCGGCTACCGTGCGCCGATCGCATCACCACCCGCTACCCCCGCCGCCGCCCCCGCCGCCGCCCGAGCCCCCGCCTCCACCTCCGCCCCCGCCGCCCGAGCCGCCGGAGCTCGAGCCCGGCGGCGTGGAGGCCGCGCTCACGGTGTCGCTCAGGCTGCCAATCGAGTTGGAAAAGCCGCTCCCCGAGAACCCTGACCCGCTGCCCGAGGAATAGAACGCGCCCGCCGCCGCGGCCACCGCCGCCGCGCCGAGGATCTGCGTGAAGCGCCCGGTCCACGCTTCCTCTACATCGAGCGCCACCGCGTAGGGCAGGAACCTGGTGAACTCCTCGGCGGTTTGCGGCGGCGCCTTCAGGCGCGCGAGGTCGTCCTTCTCGGCGATGCTCAGGTACTGGCGCAGCCCCACGATCGCGTCCTGGAGCTTGCGGCCCTCTACGCTGTAGGCGGGAAGGAGCTTGCCGAAGACCGCGAGCACCACGAACATCACGACGAGCACCGGGATCAGCAGCGACGCGTGCGTGTCCGTCACGACCATCGCCGCGATGCCGAGCGCGGCGATGCCCACGCCGGCGGCGTGCGAGCCGCGATTGCGCGAGAACAGCTTCTCGCCGTAGAGCACGTTGAGCTCGCGCTCGACCATGCCGGAGACAGTCTGCACCGCCGGGTTATGCGCCCTGGCGAGCGCCACAGGCGTGCCGGGCTTGCCGGGCATGAGCGCGGCGAGCGAGCGCTCGCCCGGGAACCACTCGCTGGGCTCATTGCCGGTGCGCTCGATGAGGTAGGCGTCGCCCGCCTCCCGGATCTTGAGGAAACCGCGCGCGCCCAGGCCCACCAGTCCTGCGGTGAGGCACTTGGTGTCGTAGCGCATGCGGTCGATGAAGCGCACGCCCGCCGGCCCGAGCCCCGGCGGCGCCACGTAGCGCGGGAACGCCGGCCCGGCGCGCGGATCGCGCCCCACGAGATGCCAGCGCCACCACAGGAATACGAAGAGCACGACGAGCGCGCCGATTCCCGCCCCAGCCCCCTTGTTGTCGCCGATCCACCAGCCGAGGCGCTTGAGCCAGCCTGGCGGCGCGACGATGTCCTTGGGAAACGCCACCACGATGGTGAGCCCCTGGTACGCGCCCAGCGCTCGCGTGGTGTGGAAGCTCGCGCCGCCGTCGCGCGCCTGCGCCTCGTAGTCGCGGCCCTGCGCGCCCTGCGGCCCTGTGTAGGCCTCGATCTGGAGCTTGTCCGCCGGCACCGCAGTGGGCAGCGTCACGTCGGCAGAGATGCGGTCCATGCCGAAGGTCCAGCCATTGCCGTTGACGTTCCAGTAGAGCTCGTCGTGCTGCCTGAAGAAGCCGAGCTGGCGTGCGGTGCGGTAGGTGATCTCGTAGACGTGCCGCCCGCTCGGCAGCATCACCGCGGCGTTGCCGATGCGCACGCGCACGCCGTTGGAGAGGCGCTCCTCGCGCCACATCTCAGGGCTCTCGTTGCGCCGCACCGATACGACCTCGAAGGGCACCGTGGAGCGCGCGCCCGAGCGGTCGCGATAGTCGGTGGGGAACTCGCGCAGGATGCCGCGCTTGATCTCGCGCCCCTCGACCTGCACGTCGATGCGCTCGGTGACCGTGAGCGTGCCGTCGCGCGCGATACGGATGTCGCTGTGGAAGTCGACCACCCGCTCCTGCGCCGCCGCCGGCAGGGCGAGGGCGAGCAGGATGAGCGCGAGCGCCCTCACAGCTGCACCTTCACCGGCGCGCGGTCGTCGGTTTCGAAGAAGGGCAACGGCTCGAAGCGAAAGAGCCGCGCCACGACCAGGTCGGGAAAGGTCTCCAGCCGCGTCACGTACTGCTTGACCGCGCCGTTGTAGAAGCGCCGCGCATACTGCAGGTGGTCTTCCACGTCGACGAGCTTCGCCTGCAGGTCGAGGAAGTTCGCATCGGCCTTCAGCTGCGGGTAGTTCTCCTGCAGCAGCAGGATCTGGCCCAGCCGCTCGCCCAACTGCTTCTCGAGCGCAAAGCGGGCCGCGCCGCCCTGCGCGGCGAGCGCGTTCGTGCGCAACTCGGTCACCGTGGTGAGCAGCGCCTTTTCGTAGCCCGCATAGCCCTTCACCGCCTCCACGAGCTGCGGCACGAGATCGGCGCGGCGCTTGAGTTGCACGTCGATGTCGGCGTAGCCCTGGCGCGCGAGGTTGCGATCGGCGATGAGGCGGTTGTAGAGGACGATCGCGCCCACGAGGAGGGCCGCCGCGAGGACCGCGAGCGTCCAGCCCATGTCAGCTCTCCCGCCGCGCGACGATGAACAGGCGCCGGAAGGGAAACAGCGTCCTGCCGTCGGCCTGCGGCGGGTACCACGCGGCGACGCGCCTGCGGTAATCCGCCTCGAAGGCCGCGCGCTCGGGCGCCTCGAGCCTGTCGAGGAACTGCTTGAGCCAGGTGCCCTTGGTGTACTCGGCCACCGGGTTCTCCCCCGAGAGCACCTGCAGGTACCCCGTCTCCCAGATCTCGAGCGCCGCGGCGCGATCCTTGAGCAGCCGCCAGTAGTGCCCCGGCTCGGCCACCGGGTCGCGCCGCAGGTGCGGCTCGAGCTTCGCGCGCCAGGGTCCCTGCTCGATGGTCTCGACGATGGTGGTATGCGAGGGCGCGCGGAAATTGCGCGGCATCTGCACTGCGAGCACACCGCCGGGCGCCAGCGACTCGAACAGGGTGGCGATGACCGCGTCGTGGTCCGCGAGCCAGTGCAGCGCCGCGTTGCTGTAGATGAGCTCCACCGGTGCGGCCGGGCGCCAGCGCGCGACGTCGGCCTGGATGAACTCGGCCTGCGGATGCTCGGCGCGCGCCTTGGCGAGCATCTCCGGCGACGCATCCACGCCGGTGAGCTTCGTGTCCGGCCAGCGCGCGAAGATCAAGGGCGCGAGATTGCCCGCGCCGCAGCCCAGGTCCACCACGCTCGCCGGCGCTGCGAGCGGCACGCGCGAGAGCAGGTCCACCGCGGGGCGCAGGCGCTCGCCGGCGAACTTGAGGTACTGGCCCGGATCCCAGCTCACGTGGCCACCCGGTTGCGCCCGCCTTTCTTCGCGCGGTAGAGCGCTTCGTCCGCGGACTTGAGCACGTGCACCGGAGGCTGGCGCTCGAATTCCGGCTCCGCGCCGCCGATGGAGATGGTCACGGAGAGGATCTTGGTGGGCACGCTGTCGCCGCGGCGGCGGATGCCCGCGTCCTGGTGGCGCGGGCGCTCGTCGCTGCGGATCGCCATCTTGTAGCGCTCCACCGCGGCGCGCGTGTGCTCCAGGTAGGGCAGCGCCTCCTTGAGCGTCTTGTCGCGGAACAGCATGCAGAACTCCTCGCCGCCGTAGCGAAAGGCTTCGGCGCCGCCGCCCGCCTCGGCGAGGCGCGCGGCCACGAGCTTGAGCACCTGGTCGCCGATGTCGTGGCCGTGCGTGTCGTTGAAGCCCTTGAAGTGGTCGACGTCCGCCATGGCGATCACGTAGTGCGGCCCCAGGGCGCGCAGGCGCTCGTCGAGCGCGCGCCGCCCGGGCAGGCCCGTCAGCTCGTCGCGGAACGCGAGCCGGTGCGACTCCTGCACGAAGGCGACCAGCACGATGATGCCCGCCGCGGTCATGAAAACGCCGAACACATTGGGCGAGACGGCCCACTCGGCGGCGATGAAGAAGGCCGCGAGCGCGGCGGCGATGCCGATGTCGAGCGGCGTGTGCTTGGGCCAGGCGCGCCACAGCGCCGCGACGAAGGCGGCCGCGAAAATCAGCCGCCCGGCAAGCGGCGTCGGCGGCGAGCGGAAC
>DASTHP010000290.1:0-3181 GCA_035718125.1 Burkholderiales bacterium
GCCTGCCCAACGCCTTCGGCGAGTACGACGACACGCCGGAGAACATGGCGTCCATCATGGGCGAATGGGCGCGCAACGGCTGGCTCAACATCATCGGCGGCTGCTGCGGCACGACCGCCGAGCACATCCGCGCGCTGGCCCACGCGGTGCAGGGCGTGGCGCCACGGCGTGTGCCCGCGCTGCCCAAGAAGCTGCGGCTCGCGGGCCTCGAACCGCTCAACATCGGTCCGGAATCGCTCTTCGTCAACGTCGGCGAGCGCACCAACGTCACCGGCTCGAAAGCCTTTGCGCGCCTGGTGCTCGCCGGCAACTACGCCGAAGCGCTGACGGTGGCGCGCCAGCAGGTGGAAAACGGCGCGCAGGTGATCGACGTCAACATGGACGAGGCGATGCTCGACTCGGAAGCCGCCATGCAGCGCTTCCTCAGCCTTGCCGCCGCCGAGCCGGACATCTCGCGCGTACCGGTGATGATCGACAGCTCCAAGTGGCGGGTGATCGAGGCGGGGCTGAAATGCGTGCAAGGCAAGTGCATCGTCAACTCGATCAGCCTGAAGGAGGGCGAGGCGGAGTTCCTGCGCCAGGCGCGCCTCGCGCGCCGGTACGGCGCTGCGGTGGTGGTGATGGCCTTCGACGAGCAGGGCCAGGCCGATACGCTGGAGCGGCGCACCGCGATCTGCCGCCGCGCCCATGACCTGCTGACCGCCCAGGCGGGGTTCGCGCCCGAGGACATCATCTTCGATCCGAACATCTTCGCCGTCGCCACGGGCCTGGAAGAGCACGCGCGCTATGGCCTGGACTATCTCGAGGCCGCGCGCTGGATCCGCCAGAACCTGCCGCACGTGCAGGTGTCGGGCGGCCTCTCCAACCTGTCGTTCTCGTTCCGCGGCAACGACGCGGTGCGCGAGGCGATGCACACCGCGTTCCTGTACCACGCCGTCCGCGCCGGCATGTCGATGGGCATCGTCAACGCGGGCCAGCTCGGCGTCTACGAGGAAATCGAGCCGCAGCTGCGCGAGCGCGTCGAGGACGTGATCCTCAACCGCCGCGCGGACGCCACCGAGCGGCTGATCGAGTTCGCCGGCTCGGTGAAGGCCGGGACGGGGAAGGCGGCGAAGGAGGATGACGCCTGGCGCCGCGGCACCGCGCGCGAGCGCCTGGTGCACGCCCTGGTCAACGGCATCTCCACGCATGTCGTCGCGGACACGGAAGAAGCGCGCGTGGCGGCGACCTATCCGATCGAGGTAATCGAGGGGCCGCTGATGGACGGCATGAACGTGGTGGGCGACCTTTTCGGCGCGGGCAAGATGTTCCTGCCGCAGGTGGTGAAGTCCGCGCGCGTGATGAAGCAGGCGGTGGCGCACCTCGTACCCTACATCGAGGCGGAGAAGGCGCGCACCGGCCAGGCGGGGCGCCCCAAGGGCAAGATCGTCATTGCCACGGTGAAAGGCGACGTCCACGACATCGGCAAGAACATCGTCGCGGTCGTTCTCCAGTGCAACAACTACGAGGTGGTGAACCTCGGCGTCATGGTGCCCGCGCAGAAGATCCTCGACACCGCGCGCGCGGAGAAGGCCGACGCCATCGGGCTCTCGGGCCTCATCACGCCCTCGCTCGAGGAGATGGCGCATGTGGCCAAGGAGATGGAGCGCGAAGGGCTGCAGTTGCCGCTGCTCATCGGCGGCGCCACGACTTCACGCGTGCACACCGCCGTAAAGATCGCGCCACAGTATTCGGGTCCCGTGGTGTACGTCCCCGATGCCTCGCGATCGGTCACGGTGGCGCAGAGTCTCCTGTCGCCCGAGGCCAGGGCGGTCTATATGGCCGAGGTGAGTGCTGACTACGAAAGGATCCGGCAGCAGCACGCGGACAAGAAGGGACCCGGGCCCCTGCTGCCAATCGCGCGCGCGCGCGAGCTGGGCCATGTCACCGACTGGAACGCGTACGCGCCGCCCCGGCCCGCCAAGCCGGGACTCACCGTGCTCAAGAACTACCCGCTGGAGAAGCTCCTCCCCTACATCGACTGGGGACCCTTCTTCCAGACCTGGGAGCTCTCCGGCTCCTACCCGGCGATCCTGGAGGATGCGGTGGTCGGTGCGGAGGCAAAGAAGCTGCTCGCCGATGCGCAAGCGTTCCTCAATCGCATGATCGAAGGACGCTGGGTGCGCGCGAGCGGCGTGCTGGGGCTGTTCCCGGCCGCGCGCGTGGGCGACGACGTCGAGGTGTATCGCGATGAGTCGCGTCGCGAAGTGCGCGCGACCCTGCACCAGCTGCGGCAGCAGAACCAGAAGCCCGCGGGCCGCGCCAACCAGTGTCTGGCGGACTACGTCGCGCCCAAGGATGCGGCCGTGGCCGACTGGATCGGCGCCTTCGCGGTCACCGCAGGCCTCGGCATCGCCAAAAAGCTGGCCGAATTCGAGCGCGCGCACGACGACTACGCGGCGATCATGCTCAAGGCGCTCGCCGACCGCCTCGCGGAAGCGTTCGCCGAGCACCTGCACGAGCGGGTGCGGCGCGAGTACTGGGGCTATGCGCCGCAGGAGGCGCTCGGCAGCGAGCAACTGATCGCCGAGCAGTACCGCGGCATCCGGCCCGCGCCCGGCTATCCCGCCTGCCCCGACCACACCGAGAAGGGCACGCTGTTCGCGCTGCTCGATGCCGAGCCGAACGCCGAGATGCGCCTGACCGAGTCCTACGCGATGCTGCCGGCCGCGGCGGTTGCGGGCTTCTATCTCTCGCACCCCGACGCGGGCTACTTCGCGGTCGGCAAGATCGGGCGCGACCAGGTCGAGGACTACGCGCGGCGCAAGGGCATGCGCACGGAAGAGGCCGAGCGCTGGCTCGCGCCCTATCTCGCCTACGACCCCGACGCGCGCGCGAAGGCGGCCTGAGCAGGCGCTGCGCAATTGCCGCGGGTGCGATGCGCGCAGCTTCCGTCGCTATAATGCCGCGCACAGTGCAACCGGAGAGTTGAAATGGGCAGAGGCGACAAGCGCACGCGCAAGGGCAAGATCTACAAGGGCAGCTACGGCAAGAAACGCCCGCAACGCGTGAAGAAGAAAAAGGCGTTCTGAGCCCGAAGCTCCTCGTCATCCTGGGCGCCTTGCTCGCTGCGACGGGCGTTGCGCTCGGCGCGTTCGGCGCTCATGCGCTCAAGTCGCGCCTGCCGCCGGACCTGCTGGCG
>DASTHP010000291.1:0-8575 GCA_035718125.1 Burkholderiales bacterium
GGCGATGCGCGGCCACATGAAATTCCAGCGGAAGGCATCGCCGTTGCCGATGTTGAACGCCTGGTTGGCGGCGCGCGCATCGGTCGAGGCCCAGAGCATGGCGCGGTTGAGCAGGCCCACGTCGGTGGTGAAGGTGAGCGCATCGTAGGTGCCCTGGTCGCCCGGGAAGTACAGCGGCAGGCCCAGCACTTTCATGATCGTGGCGTAGGCCGCGATCACCGTCATCAGGTTGATGCGCGCGCCGTTGGCGTAGCCGCACACCGCGCCCGGGCGCGTCGTGGACCAGGTCCAGGACTGCCCGCGCTGGGCCTTCACCACGTGCGCGTGTTGCGCCTCGTAGAAATACGCCGGCACGCAGGCCGGATCGTCTTCGCGCGCCGGCGTGCGGTAGGCGCCGAGGTGGTAGCCGTACCACTTCACGCCTTCGAGCACGTGCACGTGCTGCAGGTGGCGAATGCGCGGCAGCGCCGCGTCGATGAAATTGACGAGCAGGCGCGTGTTGAGCGCGTTCTCCTCCTCCAGCGTGCGGCCGTTCAGGAGCGCGGTGTAGAAGACGTGCGTCACGTCCTCGATGCCGGTGAGCTTCGCCTTCGCATCGGCCGCATCGAGCAGGTCGGCCGCGATGTGGCGCAGCCAAGGCCCGAGCTCGGGCGCGCCGCGCGACACGCCGATCACTTCCCACTCGCCAGTGGCGTGCAGCATCTGCGCCATGTTGCTGCCGCACATGCCGCCCACGCCCGCGATCAGCGCCACCTTGCGCGTCATCGCGCCCGCTTCCCCGTGCGCCTCATCGCCGCGCGCTAGCCTTGCGCATCGAGCCAGTTGTACAGCGCGATACCGCCGTCCACCACCACCGTGGCGCCGGTCATGTAGGCGCCATATTTTTCCGAGAGGATCGCCACCGCCATCGGCGCGATGTCCGCCGGCTTGCCGAGGCGCCCGAGCGGAATGCGCTCCACGAGGCCCGGCGAGCCCTTGAAGCCCGCGCCCGGCACCGCGCCCGGCGCGATGGCGTTGACACGGATGCCGTCGGGCCCCAACGCCCGCGCCAGCTCCTTCATCACCATGGTCTGCCCCGCCTTCGCCGCGGAGTAATGCGGCAGGTTGCGCGGCGAATCGGCGTGCAGCGAAGTGACGAAGAGCATGCGCCCGCGGATCTGCTTCTCGCGCATGTGCCGGCCGAGCGCCTGTGCGATGAGGAAGCCCGCGTTCAGGTTCACTTCCAGCATGGCGCGCCACTCGGCCTCGGTGACCGCGAGCGCGGTCTGCGTCTCGCGCCGCGGGGGGCTGGCGGCATGCACGAAGATCGAGACCTGGCCCAGCGAGCGGATCGCGGACTCGGCGAGCCTCGCGGCGGCGCCCGGCTGCGAGAGATCGGCGTCCTTCACGTCGGCGCGCAGCACCTTCGCGCCCTCTTGCTCGAGCGCCTGCGCGATGGCAAGGCCGATGCCTCCGCCCGTTCCCGTCACCAGCGCCGTGTCACTCTGCAGCAGCAATCTGCGCCTCGGCCCGCGCGGCGCGCCCGCGGCCGCGTCCTGCGAGCAGCAGGTAAGCGGTCGGCACCACGTACAGCGTGAACAGCGTGCCCACCAGGAGGCCGCCGACGATCACCAGGCCGATCGGCTGGCGCGCCTCGGCGCCCGCGCCGGTGGCGAGCGCCAGCGGCACCGCGCCCAGCACCATCGCGCCCGTGGTCATCAGGATCGGCCGCAATCGCAAGGCCGCTGCCTCCACCACCGCTTCGCCCGCGGGCATGCCTTTCTCGCGCAGCTGGTTGGCGAACTCCACGATCAGGATGCCGTGCTTGGTGATGAGGCCGATCAGCATCACCAGCCCCACCTTGGAGTAGACGTTCAGCGTCGCGCCGGTCAGCATCAGCGCGAGCAGCGCGCCGAGCGCCGCCAGCGGCACGGTGAGGATGATGACGAAGGGCGACACGAAGCTCTCGAACTGCGCCGAGAGCATCAGGTAGATGAAGACCAGCGCGAGCGCGAAGGCGAACAGCAGGCTCGCGCCCGACTCGCGGAACTCGCGCGACACGCCGTCGAGCTCCGTGCGCGCGGAGGCCGGCAGCACCTCGGCCGCGGAGCGATCCATGTGCTCGAGCGCCTCGCCCAGCGTGTAGCCCGGCGCGATGTTGGCCGAGATGATGGCGGCGCGCTGGCGGTTGAAGTGGTTCAGCTCCTTCGCCGCCACGGTCTCGGCGACGCGCACCAGGTTGGAGAGCTGCACCAGCGTGCCGTCCTTCGCGCGCACGTAGATGGACGTGAGGTCGGTCGGGGTGTTGCGGTCCTTCGCCTCCAGCTGCACCACCACGTCGTACTGCTTGCCTTCGCGCTTGAAACGCGTCACCTGCCGGCCGCCGAGCAGGGTCTCGAGCGTGCGGCCGATGGTCTCCACGTCGATGCCCAGCGCCGCCGCCTTCTCGCGGTCGATGTCCACCGAGAGCTGCGGCTTGTTCAGGCGCAGGTCGCTGTCCGGGTTGGCGATGGCGCGCGACTCGCGGGCCTTGGCGAGCAGCTTCGTCGTGATCTCGTCCAGCGCCTCGTAGGAGTTCGCCTGCACCACGTACTGCAGCGGCGGGTTGCGGAAGTTCTGCCCCAGCGAGGGCGGGTTGATCGGGAAGGCGAGCACCCCGGGCAGCGCGAACAGCTGCGGGGCGAGCGCGGCGGTGATGGCCTGCGTCTTGCGGTCGCGCTCGTCCCAGAGCTTCAGCTGGCTGAAGGTGATGCCGGTGTTGACGGGGCTGGGCCGCTCCAGGCCCGGCGCCACCACGGCGAAGGTGGTGCGGATCTCGGGCACGTCGCGGTAGATGCGCTCGACCTCGCGCACGTTGGCATCGGTGTAGTCCATCGAGGCGCCTTCCGGGGCGAGGACGAGGGACAGGAAGAAGCCGCGATCCTCCAGCGGCGAGAGCTCCTGCTTCATGGTCAGCGCCAGCGCGATGCAGCCCGCGAGCACGCCGGCGAACACCAGCACCACCGCCCACCACCAGCGCAGCACCGCCGCCACCGAGCGCCGGTAGCCGTCGGTCATGCGCGTGAAGAAGCGCTCCATGGCGAGGTACAGGCCGCCGTGGCTCTCGTGGGCCTTGAGCACCTTGGCGCACATCATGGGCGTGAGCGTGAGCGCGACGAAGCCCGACACCGCCACCGCCGAAGCCACCGTCAGCGCGAACTCGGCGAACAGCTTCCCGGTGTTGCCCGGCACGAAGGCCACCGGCGCGAACACCGCGGTCAGCGTGAGCGACATGGCGATCACGGCGAAGGCGATCTCGCGCGAGCCGTCGGCCGCGGCCTGCGCCGGGGTCTTGCCCATCTCGAGGTGGCGGTGGCAGTTCTCCAGCACCACGATGGCGTCGTCCACCACCAGGCCGATGGCGAGCACCACGCCGAGCAGCGTGAGCACGTTGATGGAGAAGCCCAGCAGGTACAGGAAGAAGAACGAGCCGATGAGCGACACCGGGATGGTGACGAAGGGAATCAGCGTCGAGCGGATCGAGCGCAGGAACACGAAGATCACCGCCACCACCAGCGCCACCGCCTCGAGCATGGTCGTGTACACGGCGTCGATCGAGCGCTCGATGAAGATCGAGGAGTCGAAGGCCACTTGCAGCTTCATGCCCTCGGGCAGGTCGCGCGAGACGCGCACCAGCTCCGCTTTCACCGCTTGGGCCACCGACAGCGTGTTGGCGGTGGACTGCTTGACCACGCCCAAGCCGACCGCGGGATTGCCGTTGACGCGGATCACGCTGCGCTCATCCAGCGCGCCCAGCCGCGCCACCCCGACGTCGCGCAGGCGCACCGGGTAGCCGCTCGCCTGCGTCACGATCATGCCGTTGAACTGCTCGGCGCTGCGGAAGTCGGCCTCCGCCAGCACGGTGAACTCGCGCTGCGAAGACTCGATCCGCCCCGCGGGCAGCTCGACGTTCTGGCGGCGCAGCGCGGTCTCCACGTCCTGCGGCGTCAGGCCGTAGGCGGCCAGGCGGTCGCGGTCGAGCCAGATGCGCATCGCGTAGCGGCGGTTGCCGCCGATGATCACCGAGGCGACGCCGGGCAGCGTCTTCAGCCGGTCGGCGATGTAGCGGTCGGCGTAGTCCGAGAGCTCGAGCGTGCTGTGGCGCTCGGAGTTGAAGGCGAGCCACATGATCGCCTGCGCGTCGGCCTCGATCTTGGACACCACCGAGTCGTCGGAGGCCTCCGGCAGGACGGCACGCACGCGCGCCACGCGGTCGCGCACGTCGTTGGCGGCCGAGTCCACGTCGCGCTCGGGCAGGAATTCCACGGTGATCTGGCTCACTTCCTCGCGCGACACCGACTTGACCGTGCGCACGCCCTCGATGCCGGAAATCGAGTCCTCGATCGGCACGGTGATCTGCGACTCGATGACCTGCGGGCTCGCGCCCTTGTACACCGTGCGCACCGACACCACCGGCGTGTCGATCTTCGGGTACTCGCGCACCGTGAGGCGCGTGAAGCTGATCGCGCCCACCAGCACGATCATCAGGCTCATCACCGTCGCGAAGACGGGGCGGCGAATGCAGATCTCGGGCAGCTGCATCGCTCAGCGCGCGGCGGGCCGGCGGCCCGCGCTAGCCCTTTTTGTCCGGCACTGCGGCGGCGGGCTTGGGTGAGCCTTCGACCACGGCCACCGCCGAGCCCGGACCGATGCGCTGCGTGCCCTCGGTCACCACCAGGTCGCCGGCGGCGATGCCCTTCAGGATCTCCACCTCGCCCACCTTGCGCAAGCCGGTGCGCACCTGCACCAGCTCCGCCTTGCCGGCGACGACGCGGAACACGAACGCGTCCTGGCCGCGCGGCACGATGGCCTGCTCGGGCACCCACACGGCTTTCTCCCGCACGCCGAGCTGCAGCTGCACGCGCGCGAACATGCCGGGACGCAGCCGCATCTCGCCGTTGGGCACACGCGCGCGCGCCAGCACCGTGCGCGTCTGCTCGTCGATCGCCGGCTCGAGCGCGTAGATCACGCCGCGAAACTCCTGCGCCGGCCAGGCGTCGACCGCGATGCGCACCGGCTGGCCGGCCCGCACCTGCGCGAGGAAGGTCTCGGGCACGCGGAAATCGAGCTTGAGCTGGTCGATCTTCTCCAGGCGCGCGATGTCGGTGCCGGCGGCGACGTAGGCGCCTTCGCTCACCTGCCGCAACCCGGCCACGCCCGGGAACGGCGCGCGGATCTCCGACTTGGCGAGGCGCACCTGGTCCTCTTTCAGCTTGGCCGCCGCGCGCGCATGCACCGAGCGCTGCTCGTCCAGCGACTGCTGGCTGCTGAAGCCTTTCTTGAACAGGTCCTCGGCGCGCTCCAGGCGCTGCTTCTCCAGCGCCAGCTGCACGGTGGAAGACTGCACCTGCGCGCGCGTCTCGCCGGCGTCCAGCGTCGCGAGCAGGGTGCCCTGCTTCACCTGCTGGCCTTCGGCGAACTTGATGTGCTCGATGCGGCCGGCGATCTCGGGCCGGAGCATCACGCCTTCATCCGCCCGCAACGTGCCGACTGCGCCCGTCTCGAGCACCGCCGGCGCGAGCTTCGCCGCGACGACCTTGACGGGCATCGGCGGCGGGGCCTTGCTCTGGGAAAAGCCGATCGCGGGTGCCAGCGCAAGCAGCCCCGCTGCGAGTAAACGCATGCGGGGAGTTTACTCGATCCGCATCACGGCCATCATCCCGGACTCCTGGTGCTCGAGGATGTGGCAATGGATCATCCAGTCGCCGGAATTGTCGGCGACGAAGGCGAACTGCGCGCGCGCGCCGGGATCAATGAGGGCCGTGTCGCGCCAGGGCTGGTGCGGCTCGGTGAGCGCGCGAAACGCCACGCCGTGCAGGTGGAACGGATGGTGCCAGGCGGTGTCGTTCTGGATCTCGAGCACGTAGCTGCGGCCGCGCTTGAGTCGCAGCAGCGGCTCGTGCGCATGGCCTTGCGGCGATCGGCCATTGATGGACCACATGCCCTGCGGCTGGCGCGGGCGCATCGCGCCGCCGCCCAGTACCACCTGGTGGCGCTCGGCGCGCGCGAGGTCCGGTGCGGTCACCGGATTGGGCGGCAACTGCGGCGCCGGCAGCAGGCGCGCGGGCGCGCGCCGCTCCGTGTACGCGAGGTCGATCAGGCGATATGCACGACGCGCAAAGAAGTCGTCCGTCACCGCGTAACGCCGGCCCGGCTCGCCCGCAGCCTCGAGCAGCAGGTCGGCGCGCATGCCGGGCCCCAGCACGAGGCCGCCGGAGGCCGCATGCGGCGAAACCGGGTGGCCGTCGAGCGCGATCACGCGCGGCGCGTGGCCCTCGAACTGCAGGCGGTAGATGCGCGCGTTCGCGGCGTTCACGATCCTGAGGCGGATGCGCTCGCCCGCATCCAGCGAAAAGGCGTCCGGCACGCGGCCGTTCACCAGCACCGTGTTGCCCAGGCGCCCGGCGTGGCTGGCGTCGAACGGCGCGTTGAAATCCCCGGCAACGCGCGCCTCGCGATCGAGGCGCAGGTCGGAGAGTACCCAGGTCACGTCGCGATCGAAACCGGGCGGCGTGCGCTCCTCGACGATGAGCGCGCCGTAGAGGCCGCGCCCGAGCTGCTCCGCGCTCGAGGCATGCGGGTGGTACCAGAAAGTGCCCGCGTCGGGCAGCGCGAATTCGTAGAGGAACTCACCGCCCGGCGCCACGGGCGCCTGCGTGAGGTGCGGCACGCCGTCCATGGCGTTGGGCAAGCGGATGCCGTGCCAGTGGATCGTCGTCTCCTGGGGCAGGCGGTTGATGAGACGCACGCGGAAGGTATCGCCCTGCTTCGCGCGCAGCACCGGACCCGGGAAGGCGCCGTTGTAGGTCCAGAGGTCCGTGTCGGGGTAGGGCTTGCCGACGACGGCGATGCGCTCGGCGCCCGCCTCGAGCCGGATCTCGCGCAGCGCCCCGCTGGCGCCCGGCGCTTGCGCGCGCGCCCCTGTGGCCGCGATTGCCGTCGGCAACGCGCCCAGCGCCGCGCAGGCGCCGAGAAAACGCCGGCGCGACACGGGCATCACGGCCTGTTCACCGCAGCGCGCTCGCCCGGAATGCGCATCACGCCTTCTTCGCCGCGGTGCGCTTCGTCGCCAGGCGCTGGCGCGTCTTCTCGGCGTCCACCACGAAGCGCACGTGCACGCCGCTGCCGCACGCCTCGACCTCGTCGCGCACCTTGAACGCGCAGCGCACCTTGCGGCCTTCCACGTGCGTGACCGCGTACTCGATGGTGACGCGCATGCCCATCGGCGTCGCGGCCAGGTGGTCGATGGTGACGTGCGTGCCCACCGAGTCCTCTCCAGGGTCGAGATAGCCGAGCAGGAAGTCGCGGATCGCGTACTCCACGTCACTCACCATCATCGGCGTCGCGTAGACCGCGTTCTCCGGACCCATGAAGGCGATGCAGCGGCCCTCGTCCACCTGGAGCACCTTCCTGCCGGCGATGCCGGGAACCAATGTCGCCTTCATGTCCGCGCCCTGTCTGGTTACTGGATCTGCGATTGCCACATGCGCGGCGATTGCGCCGCGAGCTCGAGGTCGAAATAGATGCGCCCGATCTCGCGCCCGTCCGTGGTCTCGACCTGCACCTTCCAGCTGCCGGGCTGGTAGTTCGACTTGAACCCGTAGCCGCGGAAGCCCTGCTCGCGGCCGCCGACGATATCGATCGGGATCGTATCCTGCAGCGCCCAGCCGCCGATGCCGCCGCCCGCGCGCCAGTACCAGCGCACCTGCACGCGGTCGGCGAAGCGCGACGGCGAGAAGATGCGGAAGAACACGTACACCTTGTCGCCGGGCTGCGCGCGGAACACCTGGTCGCCGTGATGCCAGAAGCGCCACCACTCGCGCTCGTGGGTCAGGCGGTAGCCCTCCGCCGTGCGCTCCACGGTGTGGTACACGCCGATGAACGGAATGGAAAGGGGCACCGGCGGGATGAGCCGAAACAGGTAAAAGCCCAGAAAGCCGACCAGCACGCAGCCCAGCGGCACGAGGATCTGGCGCCGGGCGAGCGCGAAGCGCTCGGGCCGCGAGCGGTAGATGCGCCAGGCCGCGCCGGCCAGCGGCAGGCTGCCCACGAGCATCGAGGCGAGGAACATGGCAAGGCCGATCGAGCCGGCGAGCACCGGCAGCAGCATGGCGAAGAAGCAGAGCAGGCACAGCGCGAGCAGCGCGAACTTGAAGTGCAGGCCGAGCGCCTTGAAGCGCCGCGACTCGTTGGCGAGCAGCAGCACGACGAGGAAGCCGAGGAACGCGAACGACACCGCGAGCGAGGAGCTCTTGAAGAAGAAGATGGCGTAGAGGTTGAGCAGCGCGCCGAGCAGGAAATGCACGGCCGCGCCGCGGTACTCGGTGACCCAGCGCCGCACGCGCGGCAGCGCCGCCAGGTCCGGCGCGGGCTGCCCCTGCTCATGGAAAAGCTGCAGCAGCACCGCCATGATCACCGCGAGGTACACCACCTGCTGGCCGATGGTGGCCCAGGAGTCGATGCGCCCCACCGTCAGCATGTCGAACACGAAGCCGGCAGCGAAGAACGTGACGGCGACGGCGCGCTCGTTCTCCTTGAAGGTGCGCTCGAGCCGGTC
>DASTHP010000292.1:0-6141 GCA_035718125.1 Burkholderiales bacterium
GCGCGCCTACAACACCGTGGTGCCGGCCTCCGGCAAGGTGCTCACCGGCGGCGTGGACGCCAACGCGCTGCAAAAGCCCAAGCGCTTCTTCGGCGCGGCGCGCAACGTCGAGGAAGGCGGCTCGCTCACCATCATCGCCACTGCGCTGATCGACACCGGCAGCCGCATGGACGACGTGATCTACGAGGAGTTCAAGGGCACCGGCAACATGGAGATCCACCTCGACCGGCGCATGCACGAAAAGCGCATCTTCCCGTCGATCAACGTCAACCGCTCCGGCACGCGCCGCGAGGAGCTGCTGATCCCCAAGGAGCTGCTGCAGAAGGTCTGGGTGCTGCGCAAGCTCCTGTACCCCATGGACGAGCTCGAGGCCGCCGAATTCCTCATCGACAAGCTCAAGGCCACCAAGAACAACGCCGAATTCTTCGAGTCCATGCGCCGCGGCTAGGCGTTGCAATAAGTCTTTGTTTTCTGTATAGTTCGCGCCTTTTCCGAAGCTGCCACCGCCATGAAAACCACAGGCCACCCCGATTACCAGCCGGTGATCTTCCTCGACACCAGCTCCAACCACAGCTTTCTTTCGCGCTCGGCGATCGAGACCAAGGGCCGCGAGACCATGAAGTGGACCGACGGGAACGAGTACCCGGTGGTCAAGGTCGAGGTGTCCTCCGAGTCGCACTCCTACTACACCGGCAAGCAGAAGATCGTCGACACCGCCGGACGCGTGGAGAAGTTCAAGCGCCGCTACACCAAGGCGCCCAAGAAGTAGCCGCCCGCCGCGGGGCGCGCGCCTTGCAACGAACCAAAGGCAGCCGAGGCTGCCTTTTTGTTTTTCGGCCCTAGAATCCCCCCATGCTCCCCCGCCTCGAGCTGCCGCCCACCCCCGCGGTGCTGGCGCTGATCGCACTGGCGTTCATCCTGCCCGGCCTCGGCGGGCACGACCTGTGGAAGTCCTACGACGCCATCGGCATCGAGATCGCGCACCAGATGCACGTCACGGGCGACTGGGTGGTGCCGCGCGTCGCCGGCGAGCCCTGGCTCGATGACCCGCCGCTTTATCACTGGAGCGCCCTCGCCTTCGGCAAGCTGCTGGGCTGGGCAGTGCCGTTCCACAGCGCGGCGCGCCTGGCGAGCGGCCTGTGGCTCGGCATCGCGCTGGTCTGCCTCTATCGCCTGGAAGGGGCGGCGGCGCCGCTGCTGCTGATCGGCTCGATCGGCCTGTTCGTGCATGCGCACGAGGCGATTCCCGATCTGGCGGCGCTCGCTGCGGCCTGCGCGGCCTACGCCTTGCTGCCGCGTGCGCACGAGCGCCCCTGGCTGTATGGTGCCGCCTTCGGCGCTGCGCTGGGCCTCGCGGCGCTCGCCGGGAGCTGGATCGTCCCGGCGGCGCTCGCCGTCGCCGCCATGGCCGCACATGCCGCGTGTGCGCCCTGGCGCAAGGCGCGCGCGCTGCCGTTTCTCCTTGCAGCGGCACTCACTGCGGCGCTCGTCGCCGGCAGCTGGCCGCTCGTGCTCGGGCAACGCGCGCCCGACCTGCTCGCAGCGTGGTGGTCGACCGCCACGCATGCGCGCGGCGATTGGTCGCAGAACCTGCGCTACTTCCTCGTGACGGGCAGCTGGTTCGCCTGGCCGGCGTGGCCGCTCGCGGCCTGGGCGCTGTGGGCGCTGCGCCGGCACCTGCTCGATCCGCGGCTGTTCGTGCCGGCGGTCGCGCTGGCGCTGACCTTCGCCGGCATCGTGGTGTTCGGCCCGCCGCAGGATGTCACTGCTCTTGCGCTGCTGGCGCCGCTCGCGCTGCTCGGCGCCGAAGGCGCGCAGCTCCTGCGGCGCGGCGCGGCCGCGGCGCTCGACTGGTTCGCGGTGATGAACTTCACCTTCTTCGGCGCGCTCCTCTGGCTGGCCTACGTGGCCCTCATGACCGGCACGCCGCCGAAGATCCACCAGAACCTGTTCAAGACCGCGCCGGGATTCGTGCCCGAGTTCGCGCTGACCGGCTTCGTGCTTGCCCTCGCCCTGGCGTTGGGCTGGCTCTATGTCGCGTTCTACACGGCGCCCTCGCCGATGCGCGGGGTGACGCGCTGGACGGCCGGCATCGCGCTGCTCTGGGGGACGTTCGCCGCCCTGCACATGCCCTGGGCCGACTACCAGAAGAGCTACCAGAATGTCGCGCTGCAGCTGCGCACCAAGATTCCGGCCAACGCGGGCTGCATCGCCGGGCTGAACCTCGGCGTGACCCAGCGCGCCGCGCTCAGCTATCACGCGGGGGTGCGCACGGTACCGTTCGATCCGATGCAGCCCGAGGCCTGCCGGCTGCTGCTGGTGCAGGGTCGCCCGCAGGACGAGCGCGACGGCCCGAGCGCGTCGTGGACGAAGCTCGCCGACGTCGGCCGTCCCGGGGACAAGGCCGAGCGCTACCGCCTATACCGGCTGGAGGGCAAGTAATGCTCGCCGGCGCAATGCAGCCCGACGTGCGCGCACAGTGACGCTCTCCGGCCCCGCGGCGCTCGCCAGCACCAGGCCGCCCACCGAGTGCGCGGCCTGGGACAAGCTCGCCGCGCACGCCGACGCTGCGCGCGACGAGCACCTCGCGCAACTCTTTGCCGACGATGCGCGGCGCGGCACGCAGTTCGTGGCGCGCGCGCCGGGCCTCGCGCTCGATTACTCGCGCCAGAGGATCGGCGCGCTCGGCCTGCGCCTGCTCGAGCAGCTCGCGGCGGAGCGCGGGCTCGAGCAGTGGCGGCGCGCGTTCTTCGCCGGCGCGCCGGTCAATTCGACCGAGGGCCGCGCCGCGCAGCACATGGCGCTGCGCGCGGGCGACGCGGCCCCCGCCGAGGTCAAGCGCACGCTCGCGCGCATGCGCGAGCTCGGCGCGCAGCTCGCCGGCGTGCGCCGCATCGTGCACCTGGGCACGGGCGGCTCCGACCTGGGGCCGCGCCTGGTTTGCGACGCATTCGCCGAGCGTGCGCGCGTCGACGTGCGCTTTGCCGCGAACGTCGATCCGCTCGATCTGTCGCGCGCGCTGGCCGGCGCCGAGCCGGCCTCCACCCTCGTGGTCGTGGTGTCGAAGACCTTCACGACGCAGGAAACGCTCGCCAATGCGCGCGCCGCGAAGGCGTGGCTGGGCGGCCGCGGGCAGATTTACGCGGTCACGGCCAACGAAGCGGCGGCGCGCGCCTTCGGCGCCGCCGAGGTGCTGCCGATGTGGGATTGGGTCGGCGGGCGCTTTTCGCTTTGGTCGGCGGTCGGCTTCACCGTGCTCGCGGCACTCGGGGCGGAGGCGTTCGACGAGCTGCTCGCGGGCGCGCGCGACATGGACCGCCACTTCCAGGACGCGCCGCTCGCGCAGAACGTGCCCGCGCTGCTGGCGCTGCTCGGGGTGTGGAACGTCAATTTCCTCGGCGCCGCCACGCACTGCGTGCTCGCCTACGCGCACGCCCTGCGCCTGCTGCCCGCCTACCTGCAGCAGCTCGAGATGGAATCCAACGGCAAGAGCGTGGACCGCGAGGGGCGCGCGCTGCCCTACGCCAGCGCGCCGGTGCTCTGGGGCGGCGAAGGCACGGTGAGCCAGCACTCCTTTCACCAGCTGCTGCACCAGGGCACGCAGGCCGCGCCGGTGGATCTCATCGTCGCGGGCGCGAGCCCCGAGCTCGACGCCAACGCCGAGGCGCAGGCGCGCGCGCTGGCTTTCGGCACCGACGACCCGGCCCTGCCGGCGCACCGGCGACACCCAGGCAACCGCCCATCGAGCACGCTGCGCCTGGAGAAGCTCGACGCGCGCAACCTCGGGCGGCTCCTGGCCGCCTACGAGCACAAGGTGTTCACCCAAGGCGTCATCTGGAACGTGAACAGTTTCGATCAGTGGGGCGTCGAGCTTGGCAAGCGGCTCGCCGACGGAATTCTCAAGACAAGGAGCTAGGACATGGACCAGGAAACCTTCAATCTGAGCATCCGCAAGTTCCTGAAGATGGTGGGCGTCAACTCGCAGCGCGAGATCGAGCAGGCGGTGCAAAAGGCGCTCGACGGGAAACGCCTCAAGGGCGAGGAAACCTTTGCCGCGAAGGTCACCCTCGAGATCCCCTCGCTCGGGGTGCGGGTACCGTTCGAGGGCGAAATCAAGCTGAAGTAAGATAGCGCCCACGGAACGGACGCCTGGCGCCGTTCCATGAGCGAAGGCGGCCGCCGCTGAACCAACGCGCGATGCCGCTCACTGCGCAGGAGACTCAATGAACAAGGCGCGAGAGTTTGACCAGAGCGTGCTCACCGAGCTGAAGGCGCTGCTCGGCGAGCGCGTCACCACGTCCGCGGGCATCCGCGAGCATCACGGCAAGGACGAGTCGTACCTGCCCTACGCGCCGCCGGACGCGGTGGCGTTCCCGGAGAGCACCGAGGAGGTGCGCGACATCGTCGACATCTGCCGCCGCCACCGCGTGCCGATGATCCCTTATGGCGTGGGCACCTCGCTTGAGGGCCACATCCTCGCCGTCCGCGGCGGCGTGTGCATCGACATGAGCCGCATGAACAAGGTGCTCACCGTCCACCAGGAGGACCTCGACGCAGTGGTGCAGGCGGGCGTCACGCGCAAGCAGTTGAACGAATACATCAAGCACACGGGCCTGTTCTTCCCCATCGACCCGGGCGCGGACGCGACGATCGGCGGCATGACTGCGACGCGGGCCTCCGGCACCAACGCCGTGCGCTACGGCACGATGCGCGAGAACGTGCTGTCGCTGAAAGTCGTGCTCGCCGACGGCCGCGTGATCCAGACCGCGCGCCGCGCGAAGAAATCCTCCGCGGGCTACGACCTGACCCGGCTCTTCGTCGGCTCGGAGGGAACGCTGGGCATCATCACCGAGGTGACGGTGAAGCTGCACCCGGTGCAGGCGGCGATGTCGGCGGCGGTGTGTGCCTTCGCCACCGTGAAGGGCGCGGCCGATACCGTGATCCAGACGCTGCAGTCGGGCGTGCCGATCGCGAGAAGCGAGCTGCTGTGCGCGACCACCATGGCCGCGCTCAACAAGCACAACAAGACCAGCCACCGCGAGATGCCGACGCTGCTGCTGGAATTCCACGGCACCGAGGCGGGCGTCGTCGAGCAAGCCGAGATAGTGCAGGAAATCGCCAAGGAGAACGGCGGCCTGGACTTTCAGTGGGCGACCAAGCCCGAGGAGCGCTCCAAGCTCTGGGAGGCGCGGCACAACGCCTACTTCGCGTGCCTGCAACTGAAAGCCGGCTCGCGCGCCATTTCCACGGACGTGTGCGTGCCGATCTCGCGCCTCGCCGAGTGCATCGTCGAGACGACGAAGGACATCGAGAAGGCCTCGATGCCGATCCCGCTCTTCGGCCACGTCGGCGACGGCAATTTCCACTGCGTGATCCTGATCGATCCGGCGAGCAAGTCCGACATGGAGGAAGCGAGAGCGTTCAATCTGCGCGTGGTGAAGCGCGCCCTCGCCATGGAAGGCACCTGCACCGGCGAGCACGGCGTAGGCCTGGGCAAGCAGTCCTACCTGCTGGAGGAGCTGGGCGAGGCGGTCGACCTGATGCGCGAACTCAAGCGCACCTTCGATCCGGAGAACCTGCTCAATCCGGGCAAGGTGGTCAGCCTGTGAGCGCCGAGAAACGCCTCAAGCAGCTCGGCATCGACCTCGGCACGGTTTCCACGCCGGTCGCGAATTACGTCAACGCGGTGCGTGCCGGAAACCTGCTGTTTCTCGCCGGCAAGGGTCCGCGCGCGGTGGAGGGCAAGCGTCCGCAGGGCAAGGTCGGGCGCGACTACACCGCCGAGCAGGCGTACCAGCATGCGCGCACGGTCGGCATGGACCTGCTCGCCGTGATGCGCGCGGAGCTCGGCAGCCTCGATCGGGTGAAGCGCGTGGTGAAGGTGCTCGGCATGGTCAACGCGGTGCCCGAGTTCCAGGACCACCCCAAGGTGATCAACGGCTGCTCGGACCTCTTCGTCGAGGTGCTCGGAGAAGCCGGCAAGCACGCGCGCTCGGCGGTCGGCATGGGGTCGCTCCCCATGGGCATCCCGGTGGAGATCGAGTGCATCGTCGAGATCGGCACACCACCGCGGCGCCCCGCCGCCCGCAAGAAGAAGCGGAAATAAACTGGGGTCAGGAAAATTGGGGTCAGGGCCGAATT
>DASTHP010000293.1:0-4388 GCA_035718125.1 Burkholderiales bacterium
CTCGCCGCCCAGGGGGCCCACCTTGATGTCGCCTTTGGCGATCTGGTAGTCGAAATTGAAGAAGAACAGGCGCACGCCCTCGCCGAAGGCGAGCGTGGCGATCACCAGCATCAGGCCCTTGACGCGCAGCGCCGGAAAGCCGACGGCGCAGGCGACGGCTGCGCCGCATAGTGCGCTCGCGCCGAGCGCGGGCACTAGGTGCCAGCCGCCGAGAACGGTGAGCATGCCCGCGGCATAGGCACCGATCGCGAAGAAGCCCGCCTGCGCGAGACTCACCTGCCCGGTGAGCAGCAGGATGTAGGCCGAGAGGCCGAGCAGCGTGTGCACGCCGATGATCTGCGCAAGGCCGAAATAGAAATCCACTAGTCCCGTCCCCCCTTCGCTGCGAAGATGCCGCCGGGCCGGAACGTCAGGAACACGAAGAGCAGCAGCATCACGTACAGGTCGCGCTCGGTGACCCCGCGGTAGAGCTGCAGGACGTTCTCGAAGCCGCCGACCAGCAGGCCCGCCACGATGGCGCCGGGAATGCTGCCCAGGCCGCCGATCACGGTCACGATCAGGCCCTTCACCGTGAGCGGCGTGGTGAGCAGCGGCGAGAGCGTGCCGACGGAGGCGCCGATCAGCGCGCCGGCGATGCCGCCCAGCAGGCCGGTGATGATGAAGGTGGTGGCGTTCACGCGCTCCAGGCGGATGCCGCACAGGCGCGCCGCCACCGGCTGCTGCGCCACTGCGCGCGTCGCGAGTCCCAGGCGCGTGCGGTACAGCACCAGCAACAGCGCCGCCATGCACAGCACCGCCACGCCGAATACCAGCAGCAGGTCGCCGCGCATCGTGAATTCGCCCGCGCGCAGCATCACGTCGTCGAACATCGCCGGGTAGTTCTGCGGCATGCCGTCGGTCACGTGCACCACGATCTCGTCGATCAGCAGCAGCATGCCGACCGTGGACATCAGGGTCGCGAGCGGCGAGCGCAGCGGGATGAAGTGAAAGCAGGTGACGTAGACCAGCGCGCCGGCCACGCCGCCGCCGAGGAACGCGCCGAAGAACACCAGCGCGGGCGGGGCGGCCGCCATCACCTTGAGCACCAGCAGCCCGCTGTAGGCGCCGCCGATCGAGGCCGCGGCGTAGGCCATGTTGATCTTGTGCATCACGCCGAAGACCAGCGTGAAGCCGATGCCGATCAGGGCGTAGGTGGCCCCGAACAGCACCCCGTCCGACAGCGACTGCAGGAAGTCGAGCATGGGCAAAAAAACGGGCGCGGGTTCACCGCGCCCGGGATCTCCCTCTCCTCGCGTTCAGAGCGGGTTGTGCAGAACGACCCACTCGTTGCCCTTGGCCTGCACGAACAGGTAGGGCTTGTCGGCCTCGCGGTCCTCGGTGCGCTTGGTGACGCCCATCAGGCCCTTGGTCTGCTTGAGCTTGGCGAGCCCGTCGCGGATCTTGCGCCGGTCGCCTTGCACGTCCTTGCCGGTGACCTTCTCGGACTCCATCACGTCCTTCAGGATGAACATGTTCTCCCAGGCCGCCATCGAGTGCAGGTCCGCCGCGCCCTTGAACTTGGCGGTGGTCTGCGCCGCGAACTTGCCCTCCTTGCTCACCGGGGCGAAGGAGGTCGGGATGATGATGCCCTGCGCCTGCTTGGCGCAGCCCTGCAGCGTCTCCATCGACGAGGAACTGGTCAGGCCGACGAGCACCTTGGGCTTCACGCCCTGGCGCGCCATCTCCTTCAGCGCGCCGCACAGGCTGAACGGATGCGCGGAAATGGCGATGATGTCGGCATTGGCCTTCTTCATCTCGCGCACCTGGGTGGCGAAGTTGGTGTCGGCGAGCAGCCATTTCGACTCGCCGAGCACCGTGAAGTTGTTCGCCTGCGCGCGGTCCTTCATGACGGCGTGCCAGCTGGCGCGCGAGTGGGCGAAGTCCTCCTCGACGCCGCCGTAGACGGTCTTCAGCTCCGGGCGCGTGGTGCGCAGCCAGTAGAACACCGAGGAGTACATGGTGGTCTCGTTCGGCACGTTGCGGAACGCCCACTCAGAGATGCGCGCCAGGCCCACCTTGATCGCCACGTCGGTGAAGATCGGGAACTGCAGGCCGGAGTCGCTCGCGTCGCCGACCTTCTTCTGCAGCACGCCGAACAGCGGCTCGGCGACGTTGGAGCAGGTCGGCCCGATCGCCACCAGCGCGTCGGTGCCCGCGATGCGGCGCACCACCGAGATGCCCTGCTCGGCATTGCAGGCATCGTCGTAGAAATCGACCGCGATCTTCGCCTTCGTGCCGTCGGCCAGCTTGACGCCGCCGGCCTTGTTGATGACATCGGCCGCGGCGAGCATCGCCGCTTCGCTGTTCACGCCGAACGAGCGCACGGGCCCGGTCTTCGCGCCGAAGCCGGATATCTTGATGGTCTTGTCTTGGGCCTGCGCGACGCCGAAGCTCAGCGCCAACGACACGGCCAGGGCGAGTTTCTTCACTGGGTCTCCTCCTTGCGGTAGATTTGCCGGGGCAGTTTAAAGCGAGGAGCGGGGCGATGGCAAAAAAGAAACGCGTTGCTGCGGTGCGCAAGAGCATGTGGTCGTCTCTCAAGCCCGGACCTGCGAATCGCGCGGAGCTCTCGCCGATTGCGTTCCTGCCGCGCGCCGCGGAGATCTACCCGCAACGCCTCGCCGTGGTGCACGGCAAGCAGCGCATCACCTATGCGCAGTTCTTCGAGCGCGCCCGGCGGCTCGCCAGCGCGTTGGCCAGGCGCGGCGTGCAGCGGGGCGATGTCGTCGCGGCGATGCTGCCCAACGTGCCCGCGATGCTCGACGCGCACTACGGGGTGCCGATGCTGGGCGCGGTGCTGAACGCCATCAACACGCGCCTCGATGCGGATACCGTCGCCTACATCCTGGAGCATGGCGAGGCAAAGGTGTTCATCACCGACCGCGTCTTCGCCGGCGTGGTCGGGCCGGCGCTCGCGAAACTGAAGAAGAAGCCCCTGGTGATCGACGTGGACGACCCGCTGTACACCGGCCCCGGGGAGAGATTGGGCGAGGTGGAATACGAGCGGTTCATCGCCGGCGGCGATCCCGGCTTCGCCTGGTCCCTGCCGCGCTCGGAGGACGATCCGATCGCGCTCAACTACACCTCGGGCACCACGGGGCGACCCAAGGGCGTGGTCTACCACCATCGCGGCACCTTCCTCGAATCGCTCGGCAACATCGTTGCCTGGCCGATGCCTGCGCATCCCGTGTACCTGTGGACGCTGCCGCTGTTTCACTGCAACGGCTGGTGCTATCCCTGGTCGGTCACGGCGATGGCGGGGACGCACGTCTGCCTGCGTGCGGTGGACCCGGCGCTCATCTTCCCGATGATCGTCGAGCAGGGCGTGACGCACATGTGCGGCGCGCCCACGGTGCTCTCGATGCTCGTCGGCGCGCCGGAGGAGCAGCGCCGCAGGTTCGCGCAGCCGGTGCACATCATGACCGGCGGCTCGCCGCCGCCGGCGAAGGTGATCAAGGGCATGGAGGAGCTCGGCTTCAAGGTGCTGCATATCTACGGCATGACCGAGCTGCAGGGGCCCTCCACGCTGTGCGCCGTGCAGGACGCCTGGAACGGGCTTTCGCTGGAGGAGCGCGCCGTCGAAATGGCGCGCCAGGGCGTGCGCTACCAGGTCGTCGAGGGGCACATCGTCGCCGATCCGAAGACCTGCAAGCCGGTGAAGAAGGACGGCGAGGCCATGGGCGAGATCCTGGTCCAGGGCAACACGGTCATGCTCGGCTACCTGAAGGACCCGAAGGCCACCGCGGAGGCGTTCCACGGCGGCTGGATGCATACCGGCGACCTCGCCGTGTGGCATCCGAGCCATTACATCGAGATCAAGGACCGCAAGAAGGACATCATCATCTCGGGCGGCGAGAACATCTCCTCGGTCGAAGTGGAGATCGCGCTCTACAAGCACCCGGCGACGGCGCTGGCGGCCGTCGTCGCGCGCCCCGACGAGAAGTGGGGCGAGACGCCGTGCGCCTTCGTGCAGCTCAAGGCGGGCATGCAGGCGACGGAAGCGGACTACATCGAGTGGTGCCGCAGCAACCTGGCGAGGTTCAAGGTGCCCAAGCGAGTCGTATTCGGCAACCTGCCGACGACCGCGACCGGCAAGATCCAGAAGTACGTGCTGCGCGAGAAGGCGAAGGAATTGCGTTAGAAATGCGCAAGCTGCTGAACGTGGGCGGGAACACCAAGGACATCCCGCTGCCCGAGAACTACCGGGGCTGGGAGAACGTGCTCCTCGACATCGACGCGCGCGGCAATCCCGACGTGCTGTGCGACGCGCGCGAGCTGACCAAGCTGGCGGGCGCCACTTACGATGCGGTGTACTGCTCGCACAACCTCGAGCACTATTACCGGCACGA
>DASTHP010000294.1:0-3698 GCA_035718125.1 Burkholderiales bacterium
CGCGAGCGCCACCAGCTTGCCGCCGGGAAAGCCGGCGTAGACGGAGTCCTCGTGCACCGTCATGCCCGCGGGCGCGCGCACCATCAGCGAGGTCGAGGCGCGCTGGTAGACCCAGCGGCGCTTGCCGTCGTCCTCGCCGAACGCGTAGATGCGGCTGTCGGCGCTGCGCGCCAGCACCAGCCCGCCGGCGACGCGCGGCGTCGCCAGCACTTCGCTGGACACGCGCGCGCGCCAGCGCGGCTTGCCCGTGTCGGCGTCGAGCGCGAACAGGTCGCCGCGGTCCGAAGCCACCGCCACCGTGCGCGTGCTGGCGCCGACCCCGGCGGAAAGGCGCACGGCGAGTTCCACCTGCCACGCCAGCTCGCCGCTGGCCGCCTTCAGGCGCGTCACCGAGCCTTCGCGCGAGGTCGCGTACAGGCTTTCACCCTCCAGCGCCGGCCTGAAGGCGAAATCGCCGCCGCTGCCGACGCTGGCAGACCACAGCACGCGCAGATCCCTGCCCTTCTCGAGCACGGGCAATTCCGCCGGCTTCGGCCCGGTGGAGCCCCCCCACCAGGAGCAGGCCGGCAGCGCCAACACGAGCGCGACAAGCGCAAAGCCGGGCGCCGCGCGCTTCATGGCGCTCAGCCCCCCAGTGCGTCGAGGCGCAGCTGGACGCTGTCACGGAACGCGCCGCCCTGGCCGCCCGCCTTCTCCAGCGCGAGCCGGTAGGCTTCCTTCGCCTCGGCCGGCTGGTTCCTGGCGAGCAGCACGTCGCCGCGCAGCGCCGCCGCCTGCGCGGCGTAGGCATCCAGCGGCTTCGCCTCGAGAACCTTCAAGGCCTCGTCGTAGGCCTTTTCGTCGAGCAGCACGTGGGCCAGGCGCAGCCGCGCGATCTCGCGATACTCCTCCGAGGGCGAGCGCTCGATCACCCATTGCAGCTGCGCCTTCGCGCTCTTCAACTCGTTGCGGTCGAAGTGAAAGCGCGCCGCTGCCAGGGCGCCCATCGAGGCATACAGGGTGCGCGGATGGTTCTCCGTGAGTGCGCCGCCCGCGTCGCGCAAGGCCTTGGCGTCGCCCGCGCCGACCGCCTTGGCGAGCGTGTCGTAGAGGGCGCTGGCTTGCGCAGCCTGGGTGCGCTGGTACCAGCCCCAGCCGCCCCAGCCCGTCACGGCGAGCGCGGCCGCGATGATCACCATCAGCACCAGATTGCCGTACTGCTTCCACCAGGCCTTGAGTTCGGCCAGCTGCTCCTGCTCTTCCAGGTCGAGGTTCTGCAATGCCATGTCAGGTTCCCTTGAGTATGTCCGCGAGCCGCCCGGCGAGGCCTGCGCGCGGCACGTGCTGCTGCTCGCGCGCGTCGCGCAAAGGCTTCACCGTCACCGCCGCCGCCTTGAGCTCGTCCTCGCCGATGATCAGCGCCACCTGCGCGCCGCTGGCGTCGGCCTTGCGCATCTGCGACTTGAAGCTGCCGCCGCCGGCGTGCAGCACCACCGCGTGGCCCGCCGCGCGCAGTTCCTCGCCGAGCGCGAACGCGTAGGCGAGCGTGCCTTCCCCCTGGAACACCAGGTAGGCGTCGGGCCGGCGCGGCCCCGCGCCGCGGCCCGCTTCGCGCAGCAGCGCCACCAGCCGCTCGACGCCGGCGGCGAAGCCGACGCCCGCCGTGGGCTTGCCGCCCAGCTGGGCGAACAGGCCATCGTAGCGCCCGCCGCCGCAGACCGTGCCCTGCGCCCCGAGGCGCTCGCTGATCCATTCGAACACGGTGAGGTTGTAGTAGTCCAGGCCGCGCACCAGCCTGGGATTGACCTGGAAGGTCACGCCCGCCGCGGCCAGCAATTGCTGCAGGCCCTCGAAATGCGCCCGCGACTCCTCGCCGAGATAGCTGTGCAGGCTCGGCGCCGTCGCCACGACCTCCTGCACCAGCGGATTCTTGGAGTCGAGCACGCGCAAAGGGTTCGTAAGCAGGCGGCGCCTGGCATCGCCGTCGAGCCGCGCCTCGTGCGCCTGCAGGTGCTGCACCAGGTCGGCGCGATAGCGCGCGCGCTCCTGCGGCGAGCCGATGGTGTTGAGCTCCAGGCGAATGCCTTCCAGGCCGAGCTCCTTCCACAGCGCTGCGCACATCACGATCAGCTCGGCGTCCACGTCCGGGCCGGGATAACCCAGCGCCTCCGCGCCGAACTGGTAGAACTCGCGGTAGCGCCCCTTCTGCGGGCGCTCGTGGCGGTACATCGGCCCCTCGTACCAGAGGCGCTTGGGGCCGTCGTACACCAGGCTGTGCTCGATCGCCGCGCGCACCGTCGAGGCGGTGGCCTCGGGCCGCAGCGTGAGGCTCTCGTTGTTGAGCGCGTCCGTGAAGGTGTACATCTCCTTCTCGACGATGTCGGTGGCCTCGCCGATGGCGCGCCGGAACAGGCCCGTCTGCTCCAGCAGCGGCGTGCGGATTGGACGGTAGCCGTAGCGCGCGAACCAGGCGGCGACGACGCCCTCGAGCCAGAGCCGCAGCTCGGCCTCGTCCGGCAAAACGTCGTTCATGCCGCGCACGGCCTGGATGGCGTCGCTCACGTTCAGGCCGCCTTGATCGGGATCTGCTTCGCGCGCGAGCGTGACGCGCCGGGCGCGTAGTTCCTGCGGACGTACTCCTCCACGAGCGCCTGGAACTCCTCGGCGATGCGCTCGCCTTTCAGCGTGACGGTCCTGGCGCCGTCCACGTACACCGGCGCGACCGGCAGCTCGTTGGTGCCCGGCAGGCTGATGCCGATGTCGGCATGCTTGGACTCGCCGGGGCCGTTCACCACGCAGCCCATCACGGCGACGCGCATCTCCTCCACGCCGGGGTAGCGCTCGCGCCATGCCGGCATCTGCGCGCGCAGGTAGGCCTGGATGCGCGCCGCGAGCTCCTGGAAGACGGTGCTGGTGGTGCGACCGCAGCCGGGGCAGGCGGCGACCATTGGCGTGAACGAGCGGATGCCCATGGTCTGCAGGATCTCCTGCGCCACGATCACCTCGCGCGTGCGGTCGCCGCCCGGCTCCGGCGTGAGCGAGACGCGGATGGTGTCGCCGATGCCTTCCTGCAGCAGCACGCCAAGCGCCGCGCTGGAGGCGACGATGCCCTTGGAGCCCATGCCGGCCTCGGTGAGCCCCAGGTGCAGCGCGTAGCCGCAGCGGCGCGCGAGCTCGCGGTAGACCGCGATCAAATCCTGCACGCCGCTCATCTTGCAAGAGATGACGATGCGCTCCGCCGGCAGGCCCCACTGCTCGGCCTGCTGCGCCGAGTCGAGCGCCGAGCGGATCACCGCCTCGCGCATCACCGCGTTCGCCTCGAGCGGTTCGGCACGGCGGGCGTTCTCGTCCATGAGGCGCGCGAGCAGCGCCTGGTCGAGGCTGCCCCAGTTGACGCCGATGCGCACCGGCTTGCCGTGGCGGATCGCCGTTTCGATCATGATGGCGAACTGCTCGTCGCGCTTGGCGCCCTTGCCGACGTTGCCCGGGTTGATGCGGTACTTGGCGAGCGCGTGCGCGCACTCGGGAAATTGCGCCAGCAGCTTGTGGCCGTTGTAGTGGAAGTCGCCGATCAGCGGCACGTCGCAGCCTTCGCCATGCAGGCGGTCGCGGATGTGCGGCACGGCCGAGGCTGCCTCGTCCGTGTTCACGGTCACGCGCACGAGCTCGGACCCGGCCTCCGCGAGCTCGCGGACCTGGCGGGCCGTCGCCGCGACGTC
>DASTHP010000295.1:0-8548 GCA_035718125.1 Burkholderiales bacterium
TTCCCAACGCATGCAGCACGCGCAGCGGCAGGCGCGCCAGCAGCTGCGTCATCTGCTATCCTTGCAGCCTTTTTTCAGGCGAGCCCCATGAGCGAATTTCTCTTCACTTCCGAGTCGGTTTCCGAGGGACACCCGGACAAGGTCGCGGACCAGATTTCCGACGCGGTCCTCGATGCGATTCTAAAGCAGGACAAGACGGCCCGCGTCGCAGCGGAGACGCTGGTCAAGGACAACCTGGTGGTGCTCGCGGGCGAGATCACCACCGGCGCGCGCGTCGACTACCAGAACGTCGTGCGCCAGACCATCAAGCGCATCGGCTACGACGATCCGAAGATCGGCTTCGACACGCACACCTGCACGGTGATCGTGGCCTACGGCGAGCAGTCCAAGGACATCGCGCAGGGCGTCGACGAAGGCAAGGGACTGGACCTCGACCAGGGCGCGGGCGACCAGGGCCTGATGTTCGGCTATGCGTGCGACGAGACGCCCAGCCTGATGCCGCTCGCCATCTACCTCTCGCACCGGCTCGTCGAGCGCCAATCCGAAGTGCGGCGCGACGGGCGCCTGCCCTGGCTGCGCCCCGACGCGAAATCGCAGGTCACCATCCGGTACGTGAACGGCAAGCCCGACGCGATCGACACCGTGGTGCTTTCCACGCAGCACGCACCGGGCCTCGAGCACAAGAAGATCGAGGAGGCGGTGATCGAGACCGTGATCAAGCCGGTGCTGCCGCAGAACTTCGTCAAGGGCAAGATCAAGTACCTGGTCAATCCGACCGGCAGCTTCGAGATCGGCGGGCCGAAGGGCGACTGCGGGCTCACCGGCCGCAAGATCATCGTCGACACCTACGGCGGCTCCGCGCCGCACGGCGGCGGTGCGTTCTCCGGCAAGGACCCCTCCAAGGTGGACCGTTCGGCGGCCTATGCGGCGCGCTACGTCGCCAAGAACATCGTCGCCGCCGGCCTCGCCGCCAAGTGCCTGGTGCAGGTCTCCTACGCCATCGGCGTCGCGCAGCCCACGAGCGTGATGGTGACCACGCAGGGCACCGGCAAGATCGCGGACGAGAAGCTCGCCCAGCTGGTGCGGGCCAACTTCGACTTGCGGCCCAAGGGGATCATCCAGATGCTGGATCTCCTGCGCCCGATCTACGAGAAGACTGCCGCCTACGGCCACTTCGGTCGCGAAGAGCCCGAGTTCACCTGGGAAGCGACCGACAAGGCGCTGGCGCTCAAGCAGGCCGCATAGCGTTACGACGTTGGGGCGGCGCGTCCGCCCAGCACCCCGGGGCGCGTCCTAAGCGGTGCCGCGCTTGGTCTCGAACTCGATGCCGACCTGCTTGAGCAGGTCGATCGGCAGCACCCCGCCCGCGCAGACGATCACTGCGTCGTTCGGCACGCTGATCCCCTTGCCCGCCACTTTCAGCACCGCCTCGCGCGCGCCGATGCGCTCGACCGTAGAGCCGAGCAGCACCTGGATGCGCTTCGCGGCTGCCGCCGCCTCCAGGCGCTCGCGGTTCTTCGGCTTCACGCGATCGAAGGCCGCGCCGCGGTAGGAGAGCGCGGCCTTCGTGCCGGGCTGCTCCGATAGCGCGAGCGCCGCTTCGAGCGCGCTGTCGCCCCCACCCACGACCAGCACGCGCTGGCCGCGGTATTGCTCAGCGTCCACGAGCCGGTAGACGACTTTCGGCAATTCCTCGCCCGGCACGCCCAGCTTGCGCGGTGACCCGCGCCGACCCACTGCCAGCAGCACCGCACGCGCGTTGTAGGCGCCACGCGTGGTCTTCACCACGAACCCGCCGCCGGCGCGCTCGATCGCCTCCATGCGTTCATTGAAGCGGATCTTCAGCCCCGCTTTCCCGACCACGCCCTGCCAGAACTCGAGCAGTGTCTCCTTCGACACCTCGCCGAATTTCACCTTGCCGATGAGCGGCAGCTGCACCGGCGAGGTCATCGCGATCTTGTTGCGCGGGTAGTGGTACACGGCCCCGCCGAGCGAGTCCTCCTGCTCGAGGAGCACGTACTTCAGCTTGTGCTGAATGGCGCCCAGGCCCGCCGCGATGCCGGCGGGCCCCGCGCCGACGATGACCGCGTCCAGGTCCTGGCCGCCGCGCGCGAGCGCCTTCATCGAGCCGATCGCCTGGCGACCCTGCTCCACCGCCTTGCGGATGAGGCCCATGCCGCCAAGCTCTCCCGCAATGAAGAGGCCGGGGATGTTGGTCTCGAAGTTCGGCTTGACCTGCGGAATGTCGACGCCGCGCCGCTCGGTGCCGAAGACGAGCTTGATCGCCTCGAGCGGACAGGCGGCAGCGCAGGCGCCGTGGCCGATGCACGCCGACGGATTCACCAGCTGCGCCTTGCCGCCAATCACGCCGATTGCGGACTCGGGACACGCGGACACGCAGGAGCTCGAGCCGATGCAGCGGTTCGGGTCAACCACGGGATGCAGCGATGCCGGTTCGGTAAGCCCGGCCTGCAGCGACTCTTCCAGCTGCTCACTGTGCTGCGCGTGCGCGCGAGCGCGCTGGTAGAAATACACGCCGAAAGCGGCAAGCAGCGGCACGGCGTAGAGAAGAACCTCCGGAGAAATGAATTTCATTCGGATCTATGTGTCGGTGCTCGGCGACAACGTAAGCCTCCTGTCATCTAGCAGCGACACGCGCTGTTGCCTTTTCGAACCGCTGCCAACTTTCGCAATCGCATGCAGCACAATTTTTGACACCATTCGGTCCTGCACAGCAACTTAGCAAGAAACTTCCGGAGCAACAATCGAATGAGTCACGCGAGCACGGCCGACCGTTTCGCGACGGCAGCGCCCCCCAAGGCAACGCCGTCCGCACGAGCGCGCCTCTTTCTCCCCGCAGTTGCAGCGCTGCTGGCCACGGCGTGGCTATTCAGCCGGCACGCCGACTACACGCCGGGATCGGCGCTGGGCTACAACCTCGGCCTCGCGGGCGGCATCGCGCTGCTGCTCGTGATTCTCTATCCGCTGCGCAAGCGGCTGCGCTTCATGCACGCCTGGGGCGCGAGCAAGGGCTGGTTCGCGCTGCACATGGCCTGCGGCATCCTCGCGCCGTTCCTGATCCTTGCGCACTCGAGGTTCCAGATCGGCTCGATCAACGCCGGCGTGGCGCTCACGAGCATGCTGCTGGTCGCCGCGAGCGGCATCGTCGGGCGCTTCATCTACGTGCGCATCCACCATGGCCTGTACGGCACGCGCATGACGCTCGCACAGCTGCAGGCGGAAGTGGGGCTCAGCACCGACAAGCTGCGCTCCAAGCTGGCGTTCGCGCCGGGGGTGGAGCAGTCGCTGCGGCAATTCGAGGCGACGGCGCTCGCCCGCCCGCGCAACGTCGTGCACGGCGCGTGGCTGTTCCTCACCCTCGGTGCGCGCGGGCGCTGGGTGCGCCGCCGCTGCATCCGGGAGTTCGCGCGCGTCTACCGCATGCACGCGCGCGCCTTCAGCTGGGACGCCGCCGCGCAGCGGCGCCACCTGGCCGGCGGCAGGGCATTCATCGAGGACTTCGTGCAGAGCGTGCAGCGCGTGGCGCAGTTCAGCCGCTATGAGCGCCTGTTCGCGCTCTGGCACGTCCTGCACGTGCCGCTCTTCTGGCTGATGCTGCTCAGCGCGATCGCCCATGTGGTCGCCGTCCACGCCTATTGAACGTCCGGTGCCTTCCCGCAATCTGGCTCGCGCTCGCGTGCGGATCGGCCCTTGCCCAGTCGCTCGAGAGCGTGCTGGCGCCCGGGCCGGTCATCGAGGCGCACGCCAAGGCCGAGGGCGAGTGCCGCAACTGCCACGTGCCTTTCCAGCGCGCGGCGCAGGACGGGCTGTGCCTGCAATGCCACAAGGAAGTGGGCGCGGACGTGCGCAGCCATTCAGGCTTCCACGGCCGGCTGCGCCCGCAGCCCTGTCGCGCCTGCCACACCGACCACAAGGGCCGCGAGGCCAGGATTGCGCCGCTGGACGAGCGCACGTTCGATCACGCGCAGACCGATTTCCCGCTGCGCGGCGCGCACGCGGCACCGAAGCTCGAATGCCGCAGCTGCCATGCGCCTGCGCGCAGGTTCCGCCAGGCACCGGGCCGCTGCGTCGACTGCCATGCGAAGCAGGACGCGCACAAGGGGCGCCTGGGCAAGGCGTGCGCGGATTGCCACACGGAAGCCAATTGGAAGGAGGCGCGCTTCGATCACGACAAGACGCGCTTTGCCTTGCGCGGCAAGCACGCACCGCTCAAGTGCGCGAGCTGCCACAAGAGCGACCGCTACCAGGAGACGCCGACGGCTTGCATCGGCTGCCATCGCAAGGACGACGCGCACAAGGCGAGGTACGGCGAGAAGTGCGAGTCCTGCCACGGCGATCGCGACTGGAAGACGCTGCGCTTCGACCACGACAAGGACACCCGCTATCCACTGCGCGGGCAACACCGCAGCCTCAAGTGCGAGGCCTGCCACACCGGGCACCTGTATCGCGACAAGCTGCAGGCGGCCTGCGTCGCCTGCCACCGCAAGGACGACAAGCACCAGGGCACGCTCGGCACGGCCTGCGGCGACTGCCACAGCGAGCGCGAATGGAAGGTCGGGCAGTTCGATCACCAGAAGACGCGCTTTGCGCTGCGCGGCAAGCACCTCAGCATCGGTTGCAAGAGCTGCCACAAGAGCGCCGTGTTCAAGGAAGCGCCGAGCACCTGCATCGGCTGCCACCGCAAGGACGACAGGCACAAGGGCGCACTCGGCGAGGCCTGCGGCAACTGCCACACCGAGCGCAACTGGAAGGAAAGCAGGTTCGACCACGCCAAGACCGCGTTCCCGCTGCGCGACAGCCATGCGCGCGTGAAATGCGAAGCCTGCCACCGCGACCCCGAGTACCAGCGCACGCCGAAGGACTGCTTCGGCTGCCACAAGAAGGACGACGCGCACCAGGGCCAGCTGGGCGCGAAGTGCGACAGCTGCCATGACGCCGGCACCTGGAAGAAGGCTCGCTTCGACCACGGGCGCACGCGCTTTCCGCTGCTGGGCAGCCACCTCGTGGTCCAGTGCGCCAAATGCCATGCGACAGCGCGCTACAAGGACGCGAAGTCCGACTGCGTGGCCTGCCACGACAAGGCGGACGTGCACAAGCGCCGCCTCGGGCCGCGTTGCGAGACCTGCCACAACGCGCGCGCCTGGAAGAGCTGGGACTTCAACCACGACCGGCAGACCCGCTTCGTGCTGGACGGAGCGCACCGCAGGGTCCGCTGCGACGCCTGCCATCGCCAGCCGGTGGCAAACCGCGCGACGCTGCCGACCAGTTGCGTCAGCTGTCACGCGACAGAAGACGTGCACGACGGCAGCTTCGGCAGGCAGTGCGAGCAATGCCACGTGACGTCCACCTTCAAGCAGGTGAAGCAGCGTCTGGGCATGAGCGGATGGCCACGATGACCAGAATGCTGTTGTGCGCGGCGTTCACTGCGCTGGCGGCGATGACGCCGGCGCCGGCAGATGCACAGGCGCCCGGCAAGTTCGATCACCTGCGCACCGGCTTTGCCCTGACGGGCGCGCACCAGGCCGCGCGCTGCGATTCCTGCCACGTGCGGGGCGTATTCAAGGGCACGCCGCGGCAGTGCGCGTCCTGCCACACCGCGGCCAGGCGCATCGCCACGACAGTCATGTCTGCGAGCCACATCCCGGTAAGCCAGCCCTGCGAGTCCTGCCACAACACCTCGACTTTCGCGGGCGCGCGCTTCAGCCACGTCGCCATCGCACCCGGATCGTGTGCGTCGTGCCACAACGGTGCTCGCGCGAAGGGCAAGCCCGCCGGCCACATGGTCACGACTGCCGCCTGCGACAGTTGCCATCGCACGACCGCATGGCTGCCCGCTGCATTCAGCCATGCGAGCGTCACCCCCGGAACCTGCGCCACCTGCCACAACGGCACCGCCGCCAGGGGCAAGAGTGCGAGCCACGTCATGACGACGGCGTCGTGTGACATCTGCCATCGCACCACCGCCTGGTTGCCCGCCACGTTCAGCCACGCGAGCGTCACGCCCGGCACTTGCGCCACCTGCCACAACGGCACCAGCGCACGCGGCAAGACGGCCAATCACGTCGCCACCACCGCCTCCTGCGACACCTGCCATCGAACCACCGCCTGGTTGCCCGCCACGTTCAGCCACGCGAGCGTCACGCCCGGAACCTGCGCCACCTGCCACAACGGCACCAGCGCACGCGGCAAGTCGGCCGGCCACTTCGTAACGACACGTACCTGCGATGCCTGCCACACGACGAGCACCTGGTCGCCGGCGAAGCCGTACTCCCATCTCTCGCCGTACTACAAGCCCCACAACACGGGCGTCACTTGCGCCAACTGCCACAGCACGAACACCGAGGCGGCAACGTGGACGTTTGCCGCCTACAAGCCGGACTGCGCGGGCTGCCACGCTTCGCGCTTCAAGCCCGATGCGCACAAGAAGGTGGACTCGCCGAAACTCCTGTACACCGTCGCCGAACTGAAGGACTGCTCGGGAAGCTGCCACATCTACACCAACAGCACGTTCACCACGATCCTGAAGTCCAGGTCCGGCAAGCACCGCTCCACCGACGGCGGCTTCTGATCCGGTGCTGCGCGAAGCCAACGGGTCTTCCCGCATGTGCTGGCGCGCGCTGACCCGCAGGCTCCTCTACGCGCTCTCGGTCCTTGCAGCGGCGCTGATGCCGGCGGCAGCGGGCGCGGAAGTCCTCGACGAACTCGTCGTTCTCACGGAGCAAGCCGACGCCGTCATCCGCGTCAGCTTCGGGCTGCGCATCCAGTACCTGCGGCACGAGATCTTCGGCGACAGCCTCGTCGACATCTACTTCCGGCCGCTCACGCTGGACGGCGCGCCCGTGACCGAGTCCCGGCGCATCCGGCCCGGCCCTTCGTTTCCGGGCGTGGAAGTGGTGTATCCGGTGCAGGCGAGCCTGCAGTCGCGCAAAGTGACGGTCCGCCTCACCCGCTCTCTGAAGGGCATGCGCGTCCGCCCCGCGGGGGACCGCGCCGTCGACATCGTGGTGCCTGGCGGCGCGGCCCTCCTTGCGCGTGTGCCGGCGCTCGCCGCTCCGGCGGCTCCCGTCGTGGAGGCCGCGCCCGCACCTGCACCCGCTCCCGCGGTTGTCCCCGCGCCAGTCCCGGCGCCGGCTGCACGCCCGCCCGCGCCCGCGCCGGAATCGTTGGCGCAGTTCCGCTACCTCATACGGCTCGCGTCCTTCGCCTCCATCGCCCAGATGCAGCGCGCCCAACCGTTGCCCGGGGAGTTCGCCAACTACGAGCTGATGGTCTCCGAAGCACGCCGGCAGGGCCGCACCGAGTACGACCTGGTCCTCGGCTATTTCCCGACCGAGCAGGCTGCCGCGCAGGCGAGGCAGCGGCTGCTGCGCCGCTTCCCGCAAGCCGAGGTCGTCGACTTGGGCGAGACCCGGCCCGAGCCGTCCGTGGCTGCGGTGGCCCCGGCCCCCCGACCTCCTGCCCCGCCGGCGCCTCCCAAGCCACCGCCTGCGACCGCGCCCGTTCCAGCGGTGCGCGCGGCGCCACCGCTGCCGGCGCCGGTGCCACCCACCGGCCCTGCGATCGCCTCGATCGAGGTCGAAGCGCGCGCCGCGGAGCTGATGACGGCGGCGCGCGCAGCGCTCGATGCACGCCGGGACTCGCTCGCCACCGAGCGCCTCAACGAGCTCCTGATGCTGCCGCCGAACCGGCAGTCGCGGGACGCGCAGGAGCTCGCGGGCGTCGCGCGCGAGCGCTCGGGCGAGGTGCAGAAGGCACGCGCGGAGTATGAGCTCTACCTTAAGCTCTATCCGGAAGGCGAGGGCGCGGCGCGCGTGCAGAAGCGCCTCGATGCGCTGGCGGCACCGGAGCCCGCCGGCGTGCGCCGCGCGGAGCGCGCTCCGCTGCGCGCGCTGACCGGGTCCTTGTCTCAGTACTACTACGGCGGCCGGACCAGGGTCGAGACCGCCTTCGAGACGCCGACCACGCCTGACCGGTCGACGTTCACCGCGACCGACCTCTCGGCCCTCGTGACGAATGTGGACGTGACGCTGCGCAATCGAACCGAGAGCGGCGACACGCGGTTCGTGCTGCGCGACACCAACAGCGCGAGCTTCCTCGAAGACGGCCAGGGCAGCTACAACCGCCTCACGGCGGCCTACTTCGACTACCGGGGACTGCAGAACCCGCTGTCCCTGCGCGTCGGCAGGCAGACCGGCCTTGTCGGGGGTCTGCCGCACCGGTTCGACGGCGCCATCGCCGGCTTCGGCATCGGGCCCAAATGGCGCGTCAACGCGTCCGTCGGTGCCCCGGTGGAGTATCCGAAGATCGAGTCCGACCGGCAGTTCTGGGCCGCCAATCTCGAGTACGAGAACCTCGCCGACGCCTGGAGCGGCAATTTCTTCTTCATCGAGCAGAAGAGCGACGGGCTGCTCGACCGCCGCGCGGTGGGTACCGAAGTGCGCTACTTCCGCGGGGGCACCTCGCTGTTCTCGCTGCTCGACTATGACACGAGCTACAAGGAGTGGAACATCACGATGGCGCAGGGCAC
>DASTHP010000296.1:0-11330 GCA_035718125.1 Burkholderiales bacterium
CTCGCGATCGCGCGCGCGCTCATGACCGGGCCCGAGCTGCTGCTGCTCGACGAGCCATCGCAGGGCCTCGCGCCGCTGGTGGTGAACGCGGTGATGGACACGATCCGCGAGCTGAAGACGCAGCACGTGAGCATGCTGCTCGTCGAGCAGAACGCCGAGATGGCGCTGCAGCTCGCCGACCGCGTCTATGTCGTGGACCACGGCACCGTGGTGTTCACCGGCACGCCGGCCCAGTTGCGCGCCGACGAGCAGGTCACATCGACCTATCTCGGCGTGGGCGGCTAGGGCCGTTGCACCAAACCGGAGCGGCGGCACGCCGCCCCGCGGCTGTCAGCGAACTTGCGCGCCCGCGCGTTGGCGGGGGCGCTAACATGCGCCCCTCGATTCCCTCCGGAGACCCCGCAATGCACGCCGCACCCGCCCTGCGCCACGCCCTCGCTTTCGTTCTCGCCGCGTCCTGCACGCTCGCCGCAGCGCAGGCGCAAAAAGCGCCCGCGGCCTACGAGCCCGCGGTCGGGCAGGAAGGCAAGGACGTCGTCTGGGTGCCCACCTCGGACGCGCTGGTGAACAAGATGCTCGACATGGCCAAGGTGACGCCGCGCGACTTCGTCATGGACCTCGGCTCCGGCGACGGCCGCACCGTGATCGCGGCGGCCAAGCGCGGCGCGCGCGCGCTCGGCATCGAATACAACCCGGACATGGTGGCGCTCTCCAAGCAGAGCGCGGAGAAAGAGGGCGTGAGCGGCCGCGCCAAGTTCATGAAGGCGGACCTGTTCGAGACCGACTTCTCCAAGGCCACCGTGATCACCATGTTCCTGCTGCCGGAGATCAACCTGAAGCTGCGCCCGAAGATCCTGGCGCTCAAGCCGGGCACGCGCGTCGTGTCGAACACCTTCACGATGGGGGAATGGCAGGAGGACGAATCCGCCACGCTGGACGAGGCCGCCGGCTGCACGACCTCCTGGTGCACGGCGCTGCTGTGGATCGTCCCCGCCCGCGTCGCCGGCCGCTACGCCATCCCGGATGGCGAGCTGGTCCTCAAGCAGGATTTCCAGATGCTCTCCGGCACCCTGCGCGCAGCGGGCGGACCGGTGACGGTCGAAGGCCGCGTGCGCGGCGAGGAAGTGTCCTTCAAGGCCGGCGGCAAGGAATACCGCGGGCGGATGAGTAACGGCAAGCTCGAGCTGCGCTAGGCGCGAAGGCGCCGCTTTCGCCCGGCGCTGGCCGTAGCCCCCGGCGAGCCCGGGAATCGGGGGGCTTGCGATATTCACCCTTTTGGGTTAATGTCGTGGCCATGCAACTCGACGACACCCTGATCGCGCTCGCGGACGAGACCCGGCGCGACATCCTGCAGCGCCTGTCGGCGGGCGACGCGCGCGTCACCGAGATCGCGGCGCCCTACGACATCTCGCTCAACTCCGTCTCCAAGCACATCCGCATCCTCGAGCGCGCGGGCCTGGTGCGCCGGCGCATCGCCGGGCGCGACCACTTCCTCACGCTCGACCCCAAGCCCCTCGATGACGCGGCCGCCTGGATGGCGCGCACGCGCGCCTTCTGGACTTCGCGGCTCGACAGATTGGAGGCCGCCCTGCGCGCCGAGGACGCCATCGAGGCCGCGAAGAAGTCTTCCCACCCCCCTGCCAAGCCAAGGAGAAAGCCGTGAACCCCATTGCCACCCTGATCAAGCCTTCCACCATCCGCTTCGAGCGCCTGCTGCCGGGGCCGATCGAGCGGGTGTGGGCCTACCTCGTCGAGTCGGAGAAGCGGGCCAAGTGGCTCGCCGGCGGCGAGTTCGAGCTGCGCGTGGGCGGGAAGATCGAGCTCATTTTCGAGAACGACAAGCTCTCGGAGGAATCGCGCGACTTCGGCACCAAGCGCTTCGAGGGGCGCATCACGCGCCTGGAACCCTTGCGCTTGCTCGCCCATACGTGGAAATGGGGCGAAGCCGATTCGGACGTGGTCTACGAGCTCCAGCCGCGCGGGAAAGACGTGCTGCTCACCATCCACCACCGGCTGCCGGAGGATGGCGGGATCAATCGCGGAGTGGCCGGCGGCTGGGCCACGCACGTGGGCATCCTCGTGGACCTGCTGGAGGGGAAGAAGCCGCGGCCGTTCTGGAGTACCCACGATCGCGAGATGAAAAACTTCGAGGCGACGCTCTAGCCGCTTCGACTCGGGAGCGGTGGCCCGGCGCGCGACGCTAGGCGCCGCTCTCGTCGCTGTCGCGCTGCCGCCCGCCGAGCAACAGGCGCTTGAGCGTGCGCAGGTCGTTCAGGGCGCGGTGGCCCGCGTCCATGTGGAAGGCAAGCCGGTCGAGCTTGTAGACGACGAGCCGAAGGGCCTCGAGCCGCCGGGCGGCGCCCTCCTCGGACGCCGCGGCCGCGACGTCGCCTTCCACGTCCTTGCGGGTCTTCTCGATCACCTCGCGCAGCAGGTCGAGGTACTCGAGAGAACCTTCGATGCTGTCGAACGGGGTGCGGTCGCCGGCCATCGCGGGTGCCACGATACTCCAGCGGACGCGGATCGCGCTTGCCGCGGCGTCCAATTCGTTTGTCCGCGGTCAAGTTCCGGCCGGCCGGCGTGCCTAGGAGCGCAAGACCTTGCCGGCGCGCGCGCCGGTCAGCGCGCCTTTTTCCCAGGCTATTTCGCCGTTTACGAGCGTCATCTCGACGCCTTGTGAGCGCATCACCATGCGCTTCGCGCCGCCGGGCAGGTCGTAGCGGCGCTCGGGGCGGCCCACCGAGCCCACGGTGGTCGGGTCGAAGAGCACCAGGTCCGCCGCCATGTCGGGCGCGATGCGGCCGCGGTCCTTGATGCCGAAGAAGTCGGCGGGGTCGGAGGTCATGCGGCGCACCGCCTCCTCGAGCGAGAGCACCTTCTTCTCGCGTACCCAGGTGCCGAGCACGTAGGTCGGATAGCCCGAGTCGCAGAGCATGTCGAGGTGCGCGCCGCCGTCGCCCAGGCCGAGCAGCATGTCGCGGTTGTTGAGGATCTCCGCCATGCGATCCTCGCGCGTGTTGAAGGACTGCATGGTGAACTCGTTGTCGAGGTCGTCCTCGAGCGTCACGTCGAGGAGCGCGTCCACGCCGTCCACGCCGCGCACGGCGGCGACCTCGGCGACCGTGCGGCCCTCCAGGTGCTTGAGCCTGGGGTTCTTCACCTCGTGCACGGTGATCCGCGCCCAATTGCCGAAGGACGCGGGGCGTTTCAGGTCTTCGCGGAAGGCGTCACGGAAGGCCCGGTCGCGGTACACCGCGGCCTGCGCCGCTTTCGACTTGTCCACGAACACGCGCCGCCAGGACGGAAAGCCGGCGAAGGAGAACGGGTTCCTCATATTCACCTCGCGCGTGAGCGGCAGGGGCGACGTCTGCGGCCGCGCGCCGCGCGCGATCATCGGCGCGGCCTTGCGCAACGACGTGCGCACCGCCTCGGAGATGTCGTCGCGGTCGAACATGGCGATGAAGGTGATCGGGCGGCCGCTCTCGGCGAGCATGAAGTCGAGGAGCTCGAGCTCCGGGTCGTCCATCACGCCGATCTGCTTCGTCATCGCGATCTCGATCGCGCCCTTGCCGCGCTCGCGCAGCGCGTTGCAGTAGGCCTTGAGCTCCTCGCGGCTCGCGTTGCGGCAGGCGAGCGGCTTGCCGCCGTAGCCCATGTGCTGGTTGAGCAGCGTGCTGGAAATGCCGAAGGCGCCCGCGTCGAGCGCCTCGCCGAGCAGCGCCTTGATGCGCGCGGCCTCCTCCGCCGTCGCCGCGCGCTCGAGCGACGCCTCGCCCATCACGTAGTGGCGAAAGGGCGTGAGCGGCGCGAGGAACGCGAGGTTGAGCGCGGACCTGCGCCGCGCCGCCGCGTCCATGTACTCGGGGAAGGTCTCCCAGTCCCAGGTGATCCCGGCCTCGAGCACCTCGAACGGGATCGCCTCGACGTTGACGAGGTCGCGCATCGCGATCTCGCGTGCCTGCGGCCGGCACGGCGCGATCCCCACGCCGCAGTTGCCCATGACAACCGTGGTCACCCCGTGCCAGGACGACGGCGTCGTCGCGCCGTCCCAGCAGATCTGCGCGTCGTAGTGCGTGTGGGGGTCGATGAAGCCGGGGGCCACGACGAGGCCGGAGGCGTCGATCGTGCGTTTAGCAGCGCCAGAAAGCCTGCCGATCTCCAGGATCTTGCCGCCGGCGATGCCGATGTCGGCGCTCAGTGGCCGCGCGCCGGTCCCATCAAAGACTGAACCGCCCCTTACGAGGATGTCGAATGACACCAAGGGCGTACCGCGATACCGCCTATCGCAGGCCGGCGTTGATCTTCTCGAGCATCCCCGCGCCCGGGCACAGCTCCTTCTCCCCGAGCTTGTTGAACGGCGCCTCGTAGGTGTTGAGGTGCTGGTGCAGGTCCTCGGCGTCCGGCGCGAGGTAGAGCAGGCCGGTGAGGACTTCGCCCTTTTCCGCGGCGCGGGCGATGTGGGTGATGGCGTTGATCTTGTCGCTGGGATCGTAGGTGTCGTCGAGCTTGCGCAGCTTGATGATCGAGCCGTCGTGCTGCGGCACATCGATCACGCCGCCCTCCGAGTAATCCACCGTGATCGCGTCCCGGTTCGGCCAGAAGTCCAGGCGGTTGACCGCGTCGTTGTGCTCGCGCACGTAGTCGTAGCTCTTCGTCGAGCCCGCGTGGTTGTTGAAGGCCACGCAGGGTGAGATCACGTCGATGAACGCCGCGCCCTCGTGCGCGATCGCCGCCTTGATGAGCGGCACGAGCTGCTTCTTGTCGCCTGAAAAGCTCCTCGCGACGTAGGTCGCGCCCATCAGCAGCGCGAGGCTCACGGTGTCCACCGGCGCGTCGGCGTTGATCATGCCCTTCTTCGCCTTCGAGCCCTTGTCGGCGGTGGCAGAGAACTGGCCCTTGGTGAGGCCGTAGACGCCGTTGTTCTCCAGGATGTAGGTCATGTTCACGCCACGGCGCATGACGTGCGCGAACTGCCCCAGTCCGATCGAGGCGGAGTCGCCGTCGCCCGAGACGCCGAGGTAAATGAGGTCGCGGTTGGCGAGGTTCGCGCCCGTGAGCACGGAGGGCATGCGGCCGTGCACGGTGTTGAAGCCGTGCGAGTTGCCCAGGAAATAGTCGGGCGTCTTCGAAGAGCAGCCGATCCCCGAGAGCTTTGCCACCTTGTGCGGCAGGATGTCGAGCTCCCAGAAAGCCTGGATGAGCGCGGCCGAGATCGAGTCGTGCCCGCAGCCGGCGCAGAGGGTCGAGACCTTGCCCTCGTAGTCGCGGCGCGTGTAGCCGACCTTGTTCTTCGCGAGGGTGGGATGGTGGAGCTTGGGCTTGGCGACGAAAGTCATGGTCTGGTCTTGGTTACGCGGCCTTGTCCTTCTTGATCGGCCGCACGTTGAGCGCCGAGACGACCTCGGAGATTTCCTTGGTGATGTAGCGCGCGGTGATCGGCGTGCCGTCGTAGTGCAGCACGGAGATCAGGGTCGCCGGGTTGATGCCCGCCTCGTTCACGAGCAGCGTGCGCAACTGCGCGTCGCGGTTCTGCTCGATGACGAACACCTTGGAATGCGACTGGCAGAAGTCGAAAATCTCGTCCTGGAACGGGAAGGCGCGGATGCGCAGGGCGTTGACGAAGATGCCCTTCTCCGCCAGGGCTTCCAGCGCCTCCTGCATCGAGGGACTGGTCGAGCCGTAGTAGATCGCGCCGAAACGCGCGGGCTCCTTCGCCGCCGTGAGGAGCGGCTTGGGCACGAGCGTCTTCGCGAAGTCGTGCTTCTTCAGCAGCCGCTGCATGTTGTACTGATAGTCGGGCCCCGCCTCGGAGTACACCGCGTAGGCGTTCTTGCTCGTGCCGCGCGTGAAGTAGGCGCCCTTCGTCGGGTGCGTTCCCGGGTAGGTGCGGAATGGGATGCCGTCGCCGTCCACGTCGAGGTAGCGGCCGAACTCCTTGCCGGCCTCGAGCATCTCCGCGGTCATCACTTTGCCGCGGTCGTAGCTGCGGCTGTCGTCCCACACGAGCGGCTTGCACAGGCGCTGGTTCATGCCGATGTCGAGGTCGGTCATGAGGAACACGGGCGTCTGCAGGCGCTCGGCGAGGTCGAGCGACTGCGCAGCGAACTCGAAGCACTCGTGCGGGTCCTCGGGGACGAGGAGCACGTGCTTGGTGTCGCCGTGCGAGGCGTAGGCGCAGGCGATGACGTCGGACTGCTGCGTGCGCGTCGGCATGCCGGTGGAGGGCCCACCGCGCTGCACGTCGATGATCACCGCGGGGATCTCGGCGAAGTAGGCAAGGCCGATGAACTCGCTCATCAGCGAAATCCCCGGGCCCGAGGTGGCGGTGAAGGCGCGCGCGCCGTTCCAGCCTGCGCCGGTGACGATGCCGATCGAGGCGAGCTCGTCCTCGGCCTGGACGATCGCAAACTTGTTCTTGCCGGTCGCCGGGTCCACGCGCAGGCGCGAGCAGTAGCGCTGGAAGGCCTCGGCGAGCGAGGACGAAGGCGTGATCGGGTACCAGGCACACACGGTGGCGCCGCCGTACACGCAGCCGAGCGCCGCCGCGGCGTTGCCTTCCATGAAGATCTTGTCGCCCACGGCGTAGCTGCGCTTCACCTTGAGGCCGAGCGCGTCCTTCAGCTTTTCCTGGGCGTAGTTGTAGCCGATCTGGAAGGCGTTGAGGTTGGGCTTGAGGAGCTTTTCCTTGCCCTTGTATTGCTCGCCGATCAGCTCGGCGATCACGCCGGGCTCGATGTCCATGAGCGAGGCGAGCGCGCCCACGTACATGATGTTCTTGAAGAGCTGCCGCTCGCGCGAGTCGGTGTAGGTCTGCGCGCAGATCTCCGTGAGCGGCATGGCGATCACGTGGATGTCGTCGCGGAACTTCGATTGCGGCAGGACCTTGGTGTTGTCGTAGAAGAGGTACCCGCCCGGCTCGACCTCCTTCACGTCCTGGTTCCAGGTTTGCGGGTTCATCGCCACCACCAGGTCGGCGCCGCCGCGGCGGCCGAGCCAGCCTTTCTCGGTGACGCGCACCTCGTACCAGGTCGGGAGGCCCTGGATGTTCGAGGGGAAGATGTTCCGCGGCGAGACCGGGATCCCCATGCGGATGAAGCTCTTGGCGAACAGCTCGTTTGCCGAGGCCGATCCCGAGCCGTTGACGTTGGCGAACTTGACGACGAAATCGTTGACGGCTTCGATGCGTTTCATCAGGCAGCTTTTCGCTGGTGGTGGTTGCGGCAGCCGGGGCCGGCCTGGGTGAGGTCGAGGAAGAACTTCTGCATGTCCCACGCGCCCGTCGGGCAGCGCTCGGCGCACAGGCCGCAGTGCAGGCACACGTCCTCGTCCTTCACCATCACGCGGCCGGTCTTGAGGCCCGATTGCACGTAGAGGTCCTGGGTCAAGTTCAGCGCCGGCGCGGAAAGGCGGGTCCTGAGGTCCTTCTCCTCGCCGTCCGGGGTGAAGCTGATGCAATCCATCGGGCAGATGTCCACGCAGGCGTCGCACTCGATGCAGAGCTTGGGCGCGAACACCGTCTGCACGTCGCAGTTGAGGCACCTCTGCGCTTCCTTCCACGCGGTGGCGGCGTCAAAGCCGAGCTCGACTTCCGCCTTCACGTTCTTCAGCGTCACCTTGATGTCGCGCCAGGGCACCTTGTAGCGCGCGTCCGGGTGGACTTCACTGTCGTAGCTCCACTCGTGGATGCCCATCTTCTGCGACATGAGGTTCACCGTGGGCGCCGGGCGCTCGCGGAGGTCCTCGCCGTTGAGAAGCTTGTCGATCGAGATCGCGGCGTCGTGGCCGTGCGCGACCGCCCAGATGATGTTCTTCGGGCCGAACGCGGAGTCGCCGCCGAAGAAGACGTTCTTCACGCTCGACTGGAAGGTGGCCTTGTCGAGCACGGGCAGGCCCCACTTGTCGAACTCGATGCCGGCGTCCTTCTCGATCCAGGGGAAAGCGTTCTCCTGGCCCACCGCCACGAGCACGTCGTCGCACTCGAAGGTCTGCTCGGGCTCGCCCGTGGGGACGAGGTTGCGGCGGCCCTTGTCGTCGTAAACCGCCTTCACCTTCTCGAAGGTCATGCCGTTGAGCTTGCCGTTCTTGTGCAGGAAGGCCTTCGGCACGAGGAAGTTGAGGATCGGGATGCCCTCGTGCTGCGCGTCTTCCTTCTCCCAGGGCGAGGCCTTCATCTCCTCGAACCCGGAGCGCACGATCACCTTCACGTCCTCGCCGCCGATCCGCTTCGAGGTGCGGCAGCAGTCCATCGCGGTGTTGCCGCCGCCCAGCACGATCACGCGCTTGCCGATGGTGGTGGTGTGGCCAAACGACACGGAGGAGAGCCAATCAATGCCGATGTGGATGTTCTTCGCCGCTTCCTTGCGCCCCGGGACGTCGAGGTCGCGCCCGCGCGGCGCGCCCGAGCCCACGAAGATCGCATCGAACCCCTCGCCCATGAGCTTCTTCATGGAATTGATTTCGGTGCCGCCCTTGAACTCGACGCCGAGGTCCATGATGTAGCCGACCTCTTCGTCGATCACTTCGAGGGGCAGGCGAAAGCGCGGGATCTGCGACCAGATCATGCCGCCGGCACGCGGATCGCGGTCGAACACGGTGACCGAATAGCCGAGCGGCGCGAGATCGCGCGCCACCGTCAGCGAGGCCGGGCCCGCGCCGATGCAGGCGATGCGCTTGCCGTTTTTCTTCGCCGCCTTCTTGGGCATCCTCGCCTGCACGCCGTCGGACTTGAGATCTGCGGCAACGCGCTTCAGGCGGCAGATGGCGACGGGCTCGGGCTTGGGTTGGTTTTCTTCCTCTACGCGGCCGCGGCGGCACGCGGGCTCGCACGGCCGGTCGCACGTGCGCCCGAGAATTCCGGGAAACACGTTCGATTTCCAATTGATCATGTAGGCGTCGTCGTAACGCCCTGCTGCGATCAAGCGGATGTATTCGGGAACGGGGGTGTGGGCGGGACACGCCCACTGGCAATCGACGACTTTGTGGAAGTAGTCGGGGTTACGGATGTCGGTGGGCTGCAACTGCTCGTCTCCTTGCCGTTGCCGCGCTGTTACCGGCCCGTGGCGGCTGACGTGGCCGGAAGTCTACTCCGGGATAAGGCGCCGGGAAAGGCTTAATTATCAAAAACCTGCAAGAGCCACCTGAGGTACCTTAGCCCATGACCGCATGGGGGTCATTGCGCCACCTCAAGCGCGGTTGCAATCCCGCCTGCGTGTGGCCCACCCAGTAACGCGCGACCGGGGTCCAGGGCATACGTTCGTCCCATCGCCCACCTGCGGGTTAAGCTACTTTCCATGGCAAATCAGCTCGAATCGCTCCGAAAGCACTCCGTGGTGGTCGCCGACACGGGCGACATCGACGCGGTGGCCCGGTGGCAGCCGCAGGACGCCACCACCAACCCCTCCCTGTTGCTGGCCGCCGCCCAGGACCCCCGCTACCGCCCCCTGGTGGAGGAGGCCCTCTCGCGGGGCAAGGGCCAGGCCGAGGCGACGCTCGACTGGCTCTTCGTGCTTTTCGGACGCGAGATGCTGAAGCACATCGCCGGACGCGTCTCGACCGAGGTGGACGCGCGCCTTTCCTTCGACACCGAAGGCACGATCGCCAAGGCGCGGGGCTTCATCGAGCTCTATGAAGGCGTCGGCGTGCCGCGCGAGCGCGTGCTGATCAAGGTCTCGACCACCTGGGAAGGCATCCGCGCAGCGGAGGAACTCGAGTGCGAGGGCATCCACTGCAACCTGACGCTTCTCTTTTCCTTCGCGCAGGCGGTGGCGTGCGCCGAGGCGGGCGTGACGCTGATCTCGCCCTTCGTGGGCCGCATCTACGACTGGCACAAGGCGGCGCGAAAGGTGAATGACATCGCGATCGATGAAGACCCGGGCGTCGCGTCCGTCACCCGCATCTACCGCTACTACAAGAAGCACGGCTATGCGACGCAAGTGATGGGCGCGAGCTTCAGGAAGACCGGCCAGATCCTGGCGCTCGCGGGTTGCGACCTGCTCACCATCGCGCCGGACCTGCTGGAAAAGCTCGCACAGGCGCCGGGCGAAGTCGAGCGGCGGCTCTCCGCGGCGGAAGCGCGCCAGCACGCCCTCGAGCGCATCTCGCTCGACGAAAAGGCCTTCCACTGGCGCCACAACGAGGACGCGATGGCGGTGGAAAAGCTCGCCGAGGGCATCCGCAAATTCGATGCCGACGCGAGAAAGCTCGAGCAGTTCGTGCTCTCGCTCGTCAAGGATCGGCGCGCGGCCGCCTAACGCGCGCCGCCTGCAGGCACCCCTCTTGGGCCAGTGGATCAGGTCGGCGGTCGAAGACCGCGCCGGCGGGCGCGTGGCGACGCTCGCCATCGACAACCCGAAGCAGCTGAATGCCCTCACCTCCGCGGCGATTCTCGAGCTCACCGAAGCGCTGCGCGCGCTCGCCAGGGACGAAGAGCTGCGCGCCGTGGTGCTCACCGGGACGGGCGCCAAGGCCTTCTCGGGCGGCGTCAACGTGAATGACCTCGGCTCGACCAGCGAGAAGACGGCGCGCGAGGGCATCACGCGATTGCACCAGTGCATCGCCGCCGCGCGCGGGTGCCCGGTGCCGATGATCGCGCGCATCAACGGCTATTGCATCGGCGGGGCCCTGGAGCTCGTTGCCGCCTGCGACCTGCGCATCGCCGCCGATCACGCGCGCTTCGGCATGCCGGAAGTGCGCCTGGGAATTCCCTCGGTGATCGAGGCGGCGCTCTTGCCGCGCCTCATGGGCGCGGGGCGCGCGCGCTGGCTGTTGCTCACCGGCGAGCTGATCGATGCGCAGGAAGCGCTGCGCTGGGGGCTCGTCGAGCGCATTGCGCCGCGCGCGGGGCTCGACACCGAAGTCGACCGCGCGCTCGAAGGCATCCTCGCGAGCGGCCCCGCGGCGATCCGCGCGCAAAAGCGTCTCAACCGCGCCTACGAGGAGCTGCCCTTCGCGGAAGCCGTGGCGCTCAGCATCGACGAGTTCGAGCGCGCCTACGCCACGGGCGAGCCGCAGCGGCTGATGCGCGACTACCTCGCGCGCAAGAAGAAGTAGCAGGCGCGGCGCCCTACTTCGAGCGCCAGCGGAAATACAGCCACAGCGCGGCGTAAGCCACCGCCGGCACCGCGACAGCAAGCGCGAGCGGCTGCAGCGCCTTGCCCTCCTCGCCCTCGCTGAAGGCGAGGATGGAAAAGACGCTCAGCAGGCACACCACCACCCAGATCGCCGAGCCGAGCAGCCAGAAGCGGCGCCAGAGCGCCATCGGCATGCAGATTCCCTAGAAGACGAGCGCGCGCAGCTTCTCGAGGTCGGCGACGGCCTGCTGCTCGGCGTCC
>DASTHP010000297.1:0-2045 GCA_035718125.1 Burkholderiales bacterium
GTGATCGAGTACCTGCGCGACGCGTTCATCAACCACAACGGCGAGCAGCCGAACAACCGCGCCATCCTCAAGGCCATGCAGGACAAGTGGGCCGGGCGCAAGGTGGACAACAAGACGCTGTTCGACCTCTTTCCGGGGAACCCCTCGAAGCAGGCGGGCAAGATCGCGGGGCTGCCCGAGAGCATGAGGAAGGGCGGGTACTAGCTCCTGCGGGACTAGAAGACGACGGCGAAGCTCAGCTCAGGGTAGGTGCTTTCGCACTTTACGTGCACCGAAGGCTGGCAGTCGAGGTAGGACTCGTAGGTTGCGCCGAAGCCAAGGTAGGCGTTGCGGCCCGCCTGCACGAACACGCCCGCGCGTCCGCCCACCGAGTCGAGCGACGGGAGGCCGTCGATGTCGGTGCGGCGAAAGAACGCGCCGACGTACGGTTTCACGGTCTGCACGCCGTAGAACACGTAGCGCACGGAAGTCGTGAACTTGGAAATGCCGGGATCGGCACCCGACCACGATTCGAAGGCGAGCCCGGCGCTCAGGCCATCGAGCACGAAGTAGTCGATGCCCGCCCCGAGCACGACGTAGTCCTCACCGAACGAGGAGCCGACGCCGCCCGTGACGTAGAGGTGCGTGCGGCCCTGCGAGAACACCCCCGCCACCTGCTGCGCCCGGGCCGGCGAGGAGAGGGCGCAGGCGACGATCGCGAACGCAACGAGGGTGCGGGCAAGGGCGCTCATCGGCGGCCTAGTTGTAGTGCCTGCGCTCAGCGCGGCGCCGGCCCACGCGCTGCACGACGCCGCCACGGATCGTGTAGGGCGGCGTGAGCTCAAAGCTGCCGTACTTCGGGTTGAGGGGCTTGAGAATCCTCCGCTCGCCGTCGTACACCAGCTGTCGAAAGAACACGTCCCCCGCGTACTCCACCACCACGTAGGCGCCGTCCTTCGGCGCATACCCCGGATCGACGATGATCACGCAGCCGTCGGCGAACTCCGGCTCCATGCTGTCCCCGAGTACGCGCAGCGCATACGGCTCCAGCGAGCTGCAGCTGCCTTCCACCGTCGCCACGGCTATTTGTCCCCTCCCGGCGGCTTGCGCGGGTGCAGCCGCACCACCGAGTCCTTGCTCGGCTCGTCCGCATAGCGCGGCCGCGCCTCCTGCGCCCTGCCCACCGCCTGCGCCAACTCGCGCTCGCGCGCGCTGATGAGCGCGAGGCACTGGCGCAGGTCCTCGATGGTCGCGTCCGACAGCGGGTGGCGCATGCCCGGCGGCGTGGCGGTGTCCTTGATCACCGAGGCGAGCGTCATCTTCACCGCCTGCAGGATGCGCTCTTCGGTGGAAAGCGGCGGTGCGCTCATCAGATGTCCGACCACATGCGGATCAGGTTCAGGTAAGCAGCATTCACCTGCGCGGTTTCCTCCGCCTCGGGCGCCTGCTGCAGCAGCTTCTCGCGCGCGAGGTTCAGCCCATAGAGCAGCTCGCGCCGCGCCGGATCGCGCACCAGGCTCTGCACCCAGGTCACCGCCACCAGCCGCTCGCCGCGGGTGACCGGGCTGACATGGTGAATGGTGGACGCCGGATACAGCACCGCATCTCCCGCCGCCCCCTTCACCTTCTGTTCTCCAGCCGCCGTGCGCACAACGAGTTCGCCGCCATCGTACGCTTCCGGCGCGCTCAGAAACACCGTCACAGCAACGTCAGACCGGTACAGCACGCCGCCGGTGCCCATGATCGGGTCGTCCAGGTGCTTGCCATAGGTCATGCCCGGCCGGTAGCGTGCATAAAGAGGGCTCGCCGCATGCAGCGGCAGCGCGCCGTTGCGGTACATCGCATGGCGCGACAAGGCGCCCATCACAAGGCGGTCGAGCCGCTCGATGTCCGCCGCGCCGCGCTCGAGCTCCTCGTTCGCCTTGACGCGCCGCGCGGCCGCGCCGGCCGAGAGCTTGCCGTCCACGAACGGCGCCTCCGCGAGCCAGGCGCGCGCCAGCGCCAGCTCGTCGGGCTTAAGGACGCCTTGAACGATGAGCAGCATGCGGCAGCCAGCTTACGCGAAG
>DASTHP010000298.1:0-4381 GCA_035718125.1 Burkholderiales bacterium
ATCGTGCCGGGCTTCTACGCCGCGGGCGAGTGCTCCTGCGTCTCGGTGCACGGCGCCAACCGCCTGGGCACCAACTCGCTGCTCGACCTGCTCGTGTTCGGCAAGTCCTCGGGCGAGCAGATGATCAAGGACATCCGCGGCCTGCCGCGGCCGCAGCGCAACCTGCCCAAGGACGCGGGCGAGCTGTCGCGCGCGCGCCTGGCTCGCCTGGATGCGGCCGGCTCGGGCGAGCGCGTGGCGGACGTCGGCAACGACCTGCGCCGGACCATGCAGGCGCATTGCGGCGTGTTCCGTTTCCCGGAGGACCTGGTCAAGGGCGTGGCGAAGATGCAGGAGATCGCGGCGCGCGCCGGGCGCAGCTACATCGCCGACAAGTCCAAGGTGTTCAATACCGCGCGCGTCGAAGCGCTCGAGCTCGACAACCTCGTGGAGTCGGCGATGTCCACGGTGGTGTCGGCCGAGGCGCGCAAGGAGTCGCGCGGCGCCCAGGCGCGCGCCGACTTTCCGGAGCGCGACGACAAGAACTGGCTCAAGCACACGCTCTGGTACAAGGAAGGCAACCGCCTCGCCTACAAGCCGGTGCACTTGAAGCCCCTCACCGTGGAGACCTTCGAGCCGAAGGTACGGACGTACTGATGAAATTCACCATCTACCGCTACGACCCGGACAAGGACGAGCGTCCCTACCTGAAGGACTACGAGGTCAAGCTCGAGCCGACCGACCGCATGCTGCTCGATGCGCTGGTGCGCCTCAAGATGCTGGATGACACGCTCGCCTTCCGGCGCTCCTGCCGCGAAGGCGTGTGCGGCTCGGACGCCATGAGCATCAACGGCAGGAACGGCCTTGCCTGCATCACCAAGATTGCGGACCTGCCCGAGCACGTGACGCTGCGGCCGCTGCCCGGGCTGCCGGTGATCCGCGACCTGATCGTGGACATGACGCAGTTCTTCAAGCAGTACCACTCGATCAAGCCCTACGTCATCAACAACGACCCGCCGCCGGAGCGCGAGCGCCTGCAGTCGCCGGCGGAGCGCGAGGAGCTCAACGGCCTGTACGAGTGCATCCTGTGCGCGTGCTGCTCGACCTCCTGCCCGTCGTTCTGGTGGAACCCGGACAAGTTCGTCGGTCCCGCGGGCCTGCTGCAGGCCTACCGCTTCATCGCCGACACCCGCGACCAGGCTACCAGCGAGCGCCTGGACAATCTCGAAGACCCCTACCGCCTGTTCCGCTGTCATACCATCATGAATTGCGTCGACGCCTGCCCGAAGGGGCTCAACCCGACGCGGGCGATCGGCAAGATCAAGGAAATCATGGTGAAGCGGGCCGTTTGATGGACCGCGTGGCGCGCGAGCGGCTGAAGTGGAAGTGCCGCCGCGGGCTGCTCGAGCTGGACCTGGTGCTGGAAAGGTATTTGCAGAGCAACCCGGCGGACGCCGAGCTCGCGGAGCTCCTCGACCTGCCGGACAACGACCTGTGGGATATCGTCAGCGGACGCAGCGAGCGCTACGATGCGAGGTTCAGGGAAATCGTGGCGCGGCTGCGCGCCAGCTAGCCGAGGAAACCGCAAATGGACAAGAAAGCGACGCTGACCCTGCACGACGGGCGCATGCTCGAGTTCCCGGTGCACTCCGGCACCATCGGTCCGGACGTGGTGGACATCCGTTCGCTCTACGGCAAGAGCGGCGTGTTCACCTACGACCCGGGTTTCCTGTCGACGGCGAGCTGCAGCTCGACCATCACCTACATCGACGGCGACGCGGGCGTGCTGCTGTACCGCGGCTACCCCATCGAGCAGCTGGCGCAGCACTGCGACTTCCTCGAAGTGTGCTACCTGCTGCTCAACGGCGAGTTGCCCGACCAGGCGCAGAAGAAGGAGTTCGACGGCATCGTCATGCGCCACACCATGGTGCACGACCAGCTGAACCGCTTCTTCACCGGGTTCCGCCGCGACGCGCATCCGATGGCGGTGATGGTGGGGGTGGTGGGGGCGCTGTCGGCCTTCTACCATGACGCGCTCGACATCAGCGACCCGCACCACCGCACCGTGTCGGCGTTCCGGCTGATCGCCAAGCTGCCGACCATCGTCGCCATGGCCTACAAGTACAACATGGGCCAGCCGTTCATGTACCCGAAGAACGACCTGTCCTATACCGCCAACTTCATGCGCATGATGTTCGCGGTGCCCTCGGAGGACTACGTGGTGAACCCGGTGCTGGTGCGGGCGCTGGACCGCATCTTCATCCTGCACGCCGACCACGAGCAGAACGCCTCGACCTCGACGGTGCGCCTGGCGGGCTCCTCGGGGGCCAATCCCTTCGCCTGCATTGCGGCGGGCATCGCCTGCCTGTGGGGGCCGGCGCACGGCGGCGCCAACGAGGCCTGCCTGCAGATGCTGGAGCAGATCGGCGATGTCACCAAGATCGGCGATTTCATCGCCAAGGTGAAGGACAAGAACTCGGGCGTGCGCCTGATGGGCTTCGGCCACCGCGTCTACAAGAACCACGACCCGCGCGCGAAGCTCATGCGCGAGACCTGCCACGAGGTGCTCAACGAGCTCGGCCTGCACAACGACCGCCTGTTCAAGCTGGCGATCGCGCTCGAGAAAATCGCGCTCGAGGACGAGTACTTCCTCAGCCGCAAGCTGTACCCGAACGTGGACTTCTACTCGGGCATCGTGCAGCGCGCGCTCGGCATCCCGGTGTCGATGTTCACCTGCATCTTCGCGCTGGCGCGCACCGTGGGCTGGATCGCGCAGTGGCAGGAGATGATTGCCGATCCCGAGTACAAGATCGGCCGGCCGCGCCAGCTCTACAAGGGCGCGCAGCGGCGCGAAGTGACGCCCATCCGCGCAAGGTGAATGCGCCGGCGCGCTGATAGCCGCAACCGCCCGGCGGTCCCGAGGTCCAAGAAGGTGACGCCATGATGCAGCAATTCCTGCAGAACTCGTATCTGTTCGGCGGCAACGCGCCGTTCGTCGAGGAGCTCTACGAGAAGTACCTGGCCAATCCGGGCGCGGTGCCCGAGGAATGGCGCGAGTATTTCGACCGCATGCAGATGCTGCCCGGCAGCTCGGGCAACGGCGGCAAGGACGTGGCGCATGCACCGGTAGTGGAGTCGCTGGCGCAGCGCGCCAAGAGCGGGCAGCTCGGCGCCGGCGCGCGCACGCTCGCCGCCGAGCCGGTGGCGCCGGAGCGCCTGCAGGTGGCGGCGCTGCTGCTGGTGACCTCCTACCGCATCGCCGGCTCGCGCTGGGCGACGGTGGACCCGCTCAAGCGCCAGCCGCGGCCGCAGGTGCCGGAGCTGGAGCCCGCCTACTACGACCTCGCGGAAGCCGACCTCGACCAGATGGTCAACGCGGGTTCCTTCGTCGGCATCGAGCGCTGCACGCTGCGCCAGCTGGTGCAGGCGCTGCGCGACACCTACTGCCGCAACATCGGCTTCGAGTACATGTTCGTCAGCGACCGCGCGCAGCGCCTGTGGATCCAGGAGCGCATCGAGCCGGTGCGCGCGACGCCGAAATACGACGCGGCGCGCCAGAAGGGGCTGCTGCAAAAGCTCACCGAGGCCGAGCAGCTCGAGCGCTACCTGCACACGCGCTACGTGGGCCAGAAGCGCTTCTCGCTGGAGGGCGGCGAGAGCCTGATCCCGTCGATCGACGAGCTGATCCAGCGCGCCGGCAGTCTCGGCGTGCAGGAGATCGTCGTCGGCATGGCGCACCGCGGGCGCCTCAACGTGCTGGTGAACGTGCTGGGCAAGATGCCCAAGGACCTGTTCCTCGAGTTCGAGGGCAAGCACGCGCACGAGCTGCCGATGGGCGACGTGAAGTACCACAACGGCTTTTCCTCGGACATCACGACGGCCGGCGGGCCCGTGCACCTGTCGCTCGCCTTCAATCCCTCGCACCTGGAGATCGTCAACCCGGTGGTCGAGGGCTCGGTGCGCGCGCGCCAGCGCCGGCGCGACGACAAGACCGGCGACCAGGTGCTGCCGATCCTGGTGCACGGCGATGCCGCGTTCGCGGGGCAGGGCGTGGTGATGGAGACGCTCAATCTCTCCGGCACGCGCGGCTACGGCACCGGCGGCACGGTGCACCTCATCGTCAACAACCAGATCGGCTTCACCACCTCGGATCCGCGCGATGCGCGCTCGACGACCTATTGCACCGACGTGGCGAAGATGGTCGAGGCGCCGATCTTCCACGTCAACGGCGACGACCCCGAAGCGGTGCTGTTCGTCACGCAGCTGGCGCTCGACTTCCGGCAGAAGTTCCACAAGGACGTGGTGGTCGACATCGTCTGCTTCCGCAAGCTCGGCCACAACGAGCAGGACGAGCCCTTCATCACGCAGCCGCTGATGTACAAGAAGATCAGCCAGCATCCGG
>DASTHP010000299.1:0-2184 GCA_035718125.1 Burkholderiales bacterium
AGGGCTCGTGGCTGTACTGCTCGAAGAACATCCATTGCAGGGCGCGCGCGCGGCCGAGCTTGTCCGCGGGCAGGAGCGGCGTGCCCTCGGCGAGGTAGTAGAGGATCGCGTTCGATTCGGGCAGGTGGCTGCCGTCCTCGAGCTGCAGCGTGGGCACTTTGCCGTTGGGGTTGCGGGCGAGGAACTCGCGCGTGCGCGTGCCGCCCTTGGTCGAATCGATCTCCACCCAGCGGTAGGGCCGCGCGAGTTGCTCGAGGGCGAGCTTGACCTTGTAGCAGTTGCCCGAATCTGCCATGCCGTAGACAGTAAACATGCTTCGCTTGCCTCCTATCGCCAGTTCCTGCGCAGCCAGCGCGCCGCCGGTGCGATGTCGACCTTCTCGGCGAACGCGACCATCTCCGGGATGCGCGCCACGCAATCGAGCGGAAAGGCGTCGCCGGCAGCGAAGGCGGGCGCGAGGCGGTGGTAGCGGCTGCCGAGCAGCTGCCGGCACTGGTAGTCGGCGATGCCGACGGTGCCGTCGAACATCACGCCGAGCAGCGCCTGCGCCCATTGCGCATAGCCCCAGTCGAGGCGTGCGCCCTTCACGTAGATGAGCGAGCTGCCGGTGCCGAGCGAGAACAAGGCGACCTCATCCAGCGCCGCCGTGCGCCCGATGCGCGCATCCTGGGTCTGCGCGAGCGCGCACATCGAGGGATTGTTGGCGAACACGCCGCCGTCCACGTAGCCGTCCACCGTCGGGAAGTAGGTCGGCGCGGCGCTCGTGTACAGGCCCACTTTCCACGCGAGCATCGCGCCGTCGCTGTCCGCGCCCGGAAAATTGTGGAACAGCTTGGGCTTCCAGCGGCGCTTCTCGGGCCTGGGGTGCTCGTTGTCCAGATCGAAGGCGGTGATCAGCACGCGCTTCTTGAGGTCGCGCAGGCGCGCCTTGCCCAGCATGCGGTGCAGGTGGCGCTTCAGGCCGTCGCTGTGGTACTGCGCGCCGAGGAGCGTGCCGACATCCTTGACGTCGTCGAGCCAGGAGTCGTCGAAGATGTCGCGCGATGCGTCGTGGTACAGGGCGCGAATTTCCTCCAGGCCCAGGCCCTTGGCCAGCAGGAGCGCGATCAGCGCGCCGGTGGAGGTTCCGGCGAGCAGGTCCGCGCGCTCCAGCCACCCCTCGAGCCCCTTCTCGCGGTTCAGCCGCATGAGCAGGATGGAGGAGATCAGGCCGCGGATGCCGCCGCCGTCGAGGGAGAGGATGCGAAAACGTGCCATGCGGCCGACAGACTAGCGCGAGAGCCGGATCCGGAGCTGCGCATCGTACGGCAGCAGCCGCTCGGGCGGAACCGGGTGGCCTTGCGCGAGGTCGAGCTCGCGCGCGGGCTTGAGCCGCACCTCGCCCACCTGCAGGCCGTCGATGCGCCAGGGCGGATCGAACAGCGCAGTGAACTCGGGCATGCCCAGCAGCGCGCGCGCGACGTAGGCGTCCGGCGCGACGTGCTCGCTCCACTGGCGCGAGCTGGAGGCCTGGCGCGCGAGCAGCCTGGAGAGCCACGGGTATTGGGCGAGGCGGCCGAAGTGCAGCGTGACCTGGCGGCTGCCCGCGCTGCGCGCGAGCGCCTCGCCCACCGCGGCGTGCGTCGCCGCGAATGCGGCCGGGCAGGCGGGCCGCAGGCGCAGCTCGGCGTCCTGCCGGGCTTCGATGGCAATGGCGCACGCGGCTGCGGCAAGCAGTTCGATCCTGGCAGCGAGCTCACGCGTACGCGCTCATGCCCGCGCTGCCGCCATGAGCTGCGCGGCCGAGAGGTTGTGAATGCGGCCGAAGCCCGCGACGAAGCGCGCATCGCGCGGCGTGATGCGCCAGAAGGAGAAATCGGGCAGCTCGAAGTTGATCGCCTGCGCGGGGAAGCGCGCAAGCCACCTCGCTTTCAGGGCCGCGTCCTCGCCCAGACGCGTCGCCTCGCCGCGCACGGTGACGCGCATCAGGGTGAAGGGGTCCTCGCGGCCGTCGTCGGTCTGGGCGATGGAGAGCGCCACGCGCGCCTCGCGCTCCATGTCCTGCGTGTGCCAGGCGAGCCGGCTCACGTGCACGTAGAAGGCGGCGAAGTCCTCCGCCGCGAGAACCAGCGTCATCGAGGCCATCGGCGCGCGCTCGCGCAGGGTGGCGAGGTGGGCGATGCGCTGCGTGCGCAGCAGGCCGGC
>DASTHP010000300.1:0-9468 GCA_035718125.1 Burkholderiales bacterium
CGCCTCGAACTCGGCGGCCTGCTTGTCGTTCATGATCGAGCGCGCCAGCTGCGAGGTGTGCTGCGGCGACAGGCCCTGCTGCGACACCGGCGTCATCTTGTTGTCGATCTTCATCGCCGGCGGGTAGCCGGTGGTGATGAATAGGTCCGAGCCCTTCTTGGCGACCAGGGCGCGGAGCAGGTCGTACATGAATTTCGTGGCTTGTTCGCGTTCCATATCGAGTGCCTCCGTGCAGTGCTGGCGTCGGTCGGCGAAATTGTAGCTTCGGCCGCTCCGCTGCGCTTTGCTTAACTTCGCTCCGCGAAGTTAGCCTTCGCTGCAACTTTGCGGGCTTCAGCCCGCAAAGTTGTCCTTGTTCGCCGCCTTGCCGCGCGCCTCGCTCATCGACACGACGTTGCGGCGCACCAGGTCCTGCAGGTTCTGGTCGAGCGTCTGCATGCCGATCTGCGCGCCGGTCTGGATCGCGGAGTACATCTGCGCGATCTTGTTCTCGCGGATCAGGTTGCGGATCGCCGGCGTGCCGATCATGATCTCGTGCGCCGCGACGCGGCCCGCGCCGTCCTTGGTCTTGAGCAGCGTCTGCGAGATCACCGCGCGCAAGCTTTCCGAGAGCATCGCGCGCACCATCTCCTTCTCCGCCGCCGGGAACACGTCGACCACCCGGTCGATGGTCTTGGCCGCCGACGAGGTGTGCAGCGTGCCGAACACCAGGTGGCCGGTTTCCGCGCCGGTGAGCGCGAGGCGGATGGTCTCCAGGTCGCGCATCTCGCCCACCAGGATCGAGTCGGGGTCCTCGCGCAGGGCGCTGCGCAGCGCGTTGGAGAACGACAGCGTGTGCGGTCCGACCTCGCGCTGGTTGATCAGGCACTTCTTGGACTCGTGCACGAACTCGATCGGGTCCTCGATGGTGAGGATGTGGCCTTCCTCGTTCTCGTTGATGTGGTTGATCATCGCCGCGAGCGTGGTGGACTTGCCCGAGCCGGTAGGGCCGGTGACCAGCACGATGCCGCGCGGGTATTCGGAAATTTCGGTGAAGATCTTCGGTGTCTTGAGCTCCTCGAGCGTCAGCACCTTGGTCGGGATGGTCCGCATCACCGCGGCGGCGCCGCGCTGCTGCACGAAGGCGTTGACGCGGAAGCGAGCGAGGTTGGGCACGGCGAAGGAGAAGTCGCACTCCAGGTTCTCTTCGTAGAACTTGCGCTGGCCGTCGCTCATGATGTCGTAGATCATCGCGTGCACGTCCTTGTGCTCCAGGGCCGGCACGTTGATGCGCTTGACGTCGCCGTGCACGCGCACCATCGGCGGCAGCCCCGAGGACAGGTGCAGGTCGGAGGCCTTGTTCTTCACGACAAACGCAAGCAATTCAGTGAGATCCATTACAATCCCCCGCGGGAACGGACGCGCAGAGTATGGGGTCAATCGCCGCGAACTTGCAAGTTGTGAGAGGACGTATTTCCTCTGCGGCGCGCGCCGCCGGTCGCGACCCGGCGGCCGTGAGTCTGCTCGCCGTGTCGAAGACCCACGCGCCGGCATTGATCCGCGAGGCGCATGCCGCGGGCCAGCGCGCCTTCGGCGAGAACTACGTGCAGGAAGCCGAGGAGAAGATGACGCAGCTCGCCGACCTGCCCCTGGAGTGGCACCTGGTGGGACCGCTCCAGAGCAACAAGACGCGCGTGGTGGCCGAGCGCTTCCAGTGGGTGCACACCGTCGACCGGGAGAAAGTCGCGCGGCGCCTGTCCGAGCAGCGCCCGCCGGCGCTGGCGCCGCTCGAGGTGCTGGTGCAGGTGAACGTCTCGGGGGAGTCCTCCAAGAGCGGCATCGCGCCCGGCGAGGCGCCGGCGCTGGCGCACGCCGTGGCAAGGCTCCCGCGCCTGCGCCTGCGCGGGCTGATGGCCGTACCGGAGCCGACCGCGGATGCGCAGCTGCAGCGCGCGCGCTTTCGCGAGCTGCGCGGCATTTTCGAGTCGCTGCAGCGCGAGGGCCACGCGCTCGACACGCTCTCGATGGGCATGAGCGACGACATGGAGGCGGCGATCGCCGAGGGCTCGACCATGGTCAGGATCGGCACCGCAATCTTCGGCAGGAGAGATGCAGGGGGATCTTCGGCGCCACTCGATCCCCCCGCACCCCCCATAGCCTCTGCGAAGGGCTTGATGTGAAGCTCGCTTTCATCGGCGGCGGCAACATGGCGAGCGCGCTGATCGGCGGGCTGATCGCCAAGGGCGTGAGGCCGGGCGCAATCGCCGTGGTCGAATCGGTACCCGCGGCTCGGCGCCGGCTGGCCGCGAAGTTCAAAGTGCGCGCAAGCGCTGCGCCCGATGCGCGCACCTTTGCCGCGGATACGCTCGTGCTCGCCGTGAAGCCGCAGGACATGCGCGCGGCACTCGCGCCGCTTGCCGGGAGACTGGGGCGCCGGCTCGTGGTGAGCGTCGCCGCGGGCATCCGGCTGAAGGACCTTTCGCGCTGGCTGGGCGGGCACGCGAAGCTCGTGCGCTGCATGCCGAATACCCCGGCGCTGATCGGCGCCGGCATCGCAGGCCTTTACGCGCCCGCTGGGGTGAGCGCGGCCGAGCGGCGGCGCGCCGAGCGCATCCTCGCGGCGGTCGGCAGGGTGGTCTGGGTGAAGGAGGAGGCGTTGCTTGACCCGGTCACCGCGGTATCCGCCAGCGGCCCCGCCTACGTGTTCTGGTTCATCGAGCAGCTGGCGGCCGCGGGCGCCGAGCTCGGCCTGCCGCCCGCCGTGGCGGCGCAGCTGGCGCTCGAGACCGTGCTCGGCTCGGCCCGGCTCGCCGCGCAAAGCAAGGAGCCGCCCTCGGTGCTGCGCGAGCGCGTCACCTCGAGAGGCGGCACCACGGCGGCCGCACTGCAGGTTTTCGCCGACGAAGGGCTCGCCGAGCGCTTTCGCCGCGCGGTCGCGGCGGCGAGCCGCCGGGGTGCCGAGATGGGCGAGGAGCTCGGCGACAAGGCGGGCAGGGACTGATGCTTGTCCAGATCGGCCAGCTGCTCGTCGACGTGGTGGCGAGCTTCCTGGTGTTCCTCCTGCTCGCGCGCTTTCACTTCCAGTGGCTGCGCGTGCCGTTTCGCAACCCGATCGGCGAATTCCTGGTCGCGGGCACCAACTGGCTGGTGCGGCCGGCGCGCCGCATCGTGCCGCCGCTCGCCGGGCTCGACCTCGCCACGCTGATCGCTGCCTGGCTGGTGCAGGTGCTGGCGCTCTACCTGCTCGGCGCCATCGCCGGCGGTGGCCTGGGCAACGAGCCGGGACACGTCATCGCGGTGCTGCTGGTCGGCGCCGCGTTCGACCTCGCGCGCTACAGCCTCTACATCCTCATCTTCGCGGTGGTCGTGCAGGCGGTGCTGTCGTGGGTGAGTCCCTACTCGCCGGTGCAGCCGATCTTCGACGCACTGACGCGGCCGTTCCTGAGGCCGTTGCGCCGCGTCATCCCGCTGCTTGGCCAGTTCGACCTGTCGCCCCTGGTGCTGCTGGTGATTCTGCAGATTGCCCTGATCCTGCTCGCGCACCTGCGCGCCGCGGCAGGCGGCCTGCTCGCTTGATCCTCGAGCTGTACGTCCAACCGGGCGCCTCGCGCACCGGCTTCGATGGCATGCACGGCGAGCGCATCAAGGTGAAGTTGCAGGCGCGGGCGGTGGACGGCGCGGCAAACGAGGCCCTCATCGAATTCCTTGCGGAACACTACGGCGTGCCCAAGCGCAGCGTGCGCATCGCCTCCGGCCTCAAGTCGCGCCTGAAGCGCGTCGTCATCGACGGCTAGCGCTTGAAGCGGATTTCCTCGGGGTAGGGGTAGACGTCTTCCTGGATGCCGGCGCGAATGCGCGCCTGCTTGCCGGACCAGTACTCGGGATGCATCAGGTCGGCATGGCGCTCGAGGAACACCTCGCGCGCCTGCGGGTCGCTGACCAGGAACTTCGCGAACTGCTCGGGGAACACGTCGTGCGGGCCCACCGAGAAGTAGGGCTCGGCCGACATCTCGTCCTCGATCGAGCGCGGCGGCGGGATGCGGCGGAAGTTGCACTCGATCATGTAGGCGATCTCGTCGTAATCGTAGAACACCACGCGGTTGTGGCGCGTGACGCCGAAGTTCTTGAGCAGCATGTCGCCGGGGAAGATGCCCGCGCCGGCGAGCTCCTTGATGGCGAAGCCGTACTCGTGCAGCGCCTGGCGCACGCGCGCCGCGTCGTGGTCGGCGCTCGCTTCCGCAAGGTACAGGTTGAGCGGCTGCATGCGGCGCTCGATGTAGACGTGCTTGATGACGATCTTGTCGCCCTCGAATTCGATGTTCGAGGCGGCCTCCGACTTCAGCTCCTCGAGCAGCGCCGCGTCGAAGCGCTCCAGCGGCAGCGCCACCAGCGAGTACTCCAGCGTGTCGGCGAGGCGGCCGACGCGGTCGTGGTACTTCACCAGCTGGTACTTGTCCTTCACCGTCTGCCGGTCCATCTCCTTGGGCGGCGCGAACCGGTCGCGAATGATCTTGAACACGTAGGGGAAGGAGGGCAGCGTGAAGACCAGCATCACCATGCCCTTGATGCCCGGGGCGACGACGAAATTGTCCGAGGAATGCTTCAGGTGGTAGAACAGGTCCCGGTAGAACATGGTCTTGCCCTGCTTGGCGAGCCCTACGCACATGTACATCTCGGCGCGCGGCTTTCTCGGCATCAGCTGGCGCAGGAACGAGACGTAGGCCGCCGGCACCTCCATGTCCACGAAGAAGTAGGCGCGCGCGAACGAGAACAGGATGATGAGCTGGTCGGCATCCAGCAGCAGCGCGTCGAGGTAGAGCTCGCCGCGCTCGTTCTGCAGGATCGGCACCGCGAACGGCACCTCCTCGCTGCCGTTGACGATCTTGCCCACCGCATAGGCCGCCTTGTTGCGGAAAAACAGCGACCCCAGCACCTGGATCTGCAGGCTGGGGCGCGCCCGCGCGGGGCGCGGAAAGCGCGTGCGCGCCGCGCGCAGCACGCTGCGCAGGTCGCGGTGCAGGTCTTCCCACGGATTGGCGAGGCCGAAGCCGCGCACGATGGCCGCGAGCGTGCGGCGCAGGCCCTTTCGCAGCGGGTAGTAGCTGCGGTAGGCCGGCTCGTCGCCCTCCAGGTGCTCGGTGGCCACCGCCGGGCGCCAGAAGATGAACTCGTTGCGGTAGTAGCGCCGGTGCAGCACCGCGCAGGCCACCGAGTTGTAGAAGGTCTCGGCGCATTCGGGCTGCCGGTGCTCGTGCAGCAGCGGGATGTAGGCGAGCTTGATCGCCGGCCACAGCGACTCGTCGCGCTCGGCCTCGGGAAAGCGCGCGCGCACCTCGTCCACCGCCTCCAGCACGCGCTGGTCGTACATCTGGATGCGCTCGCGCGCGAGCACGCGCAGCGTGGCCCAGTCGGCGCGCTCGAACAGCAGCTTGGCGCGCGCCGAGGCCTCGCGGAACAGGCGGTAGTGCTTGTCGAAGCCGGCGAGGATCGCCTGCGCGACCTCGATCGCGCGCCCGCTGCGCGCCTCGTGGATCGGGACGACCTTCGCCGGCGAGGTCACATCAGGCGGCCTTCTTCGCCTGCTTGGATTGCGCGAGCGCGCCCTCGCCGAAGAACTGCTCGTCCTCGGTGGAACCGTGCAGCGCGGTGGTGGAGGCCTTGCCGGCGGTGACCACCTGGGTGACCTGGTCGAAGTAGCCGGTGCCGACCTCGCGCTGGTGCTTCACCGCGGTGAAGCCCTTCTCGGCGGCGGCGAACTCCTTCTGCTGCAGCTCGACGAAGGCGCTCATGTTGTTGCGCGCGTAGCCGTAGGCGAGGTCGAACATCGAGTAGTTGAGCGCGTGGAAGCCGGCGAGCGTGATGAACTGGAACTTGTAGCCCATGGCGCCGAGCTCGCGCTGGAACTTGGCAATCGTCGCATCGTCGAGGTTGCGCTTCCAGTTGAAGGACGGCGAGCAGTTGTAGGCGAGCATCTTGCCCGGGTACTTCTTCTGGATGCCCTCGGCGAACTTGCGCGCGAAGGCGAGGTCGGGCGTGCCGGTCTCGCACCACACCATGTCGGCGTATTCGGCGTAGGCGAGGCCGCGCGACAGCGCCTGGTCGAAGCCCTTGCGCGTCTTGTAGAAGCCCTCCGAGGTGCGCTCCCCGGTGATGAAGGGCTTGTCGTTCTCGTCGACGTCCGAGGTCACGATGTCGGCGGCCTCCGCGTCCGTGCGCGCGAGCAGCACGGTAGGCACGCCCATCACGTCCGCCGCCAGGCGCGCGGCGATGAGCTTTTGCACCGCTTCCTGGGTGGGCACCAGCACCTTGCCGCCCATGTGGCCGCATTTCTTGACCGAGGCGAGCTGGTCTTCGAAGTGCACGCCGGCGGCGCCGGCGTCGATCATCGCCTTCATCAGCTCGAAGGCGTTCAGCACGCCGCCGAAGCCGGACTCCGCGTCGGCGACGATCGGCGCGAACCAGTCGATGTCCCCCTTGCCTTCCATGGTCTGGATCTGGTCGGCGCGCGCGAGCGCGTTGTTGATGCGCTTGACGACCGTCGGCACCGAGGACACGGCGTACAGCGACTGGTCGGGGTACATCGACAGCGAGTCGTTCGCATCCGCCGCCACCTGCCAGCCCGAGAGGTAGATGGCGGGCACGCCCGCCTTCACCTGCTGCATGGCCTGGTTGCCGGTGAGCGCGCCGAGCGAGTTCACGAAGGGGCGCTCCTTGCACATCTTCCAGAGCTTCTCCGCGCCGAGCCTGGCGAGCGTGTGCTCGATCTTCACGCTGCCGCGCAGCCGCACCACGTCCTGCGCGCTGTAGCCGCGCTTCAGGCCGCTCCAGCGGGGGTTCTCGGCCCAGTCCCTTTGCAGCGCGGAGATTTCCTGGTCTTGCTTGTGCATGGTCGTCCTTGTGAGAGGTTGAAGAAGCTGACTCAGACGATAGCCAAGCGGATTGCGCGCAGCAATAACGCGAACGCGCTATATGAACTGGTACTTAAACAAGGATTTACAACGACTTAGGCGCCTCTCGTTTCACGATGCGGTGAGGCGTTTCAGCGCTTTGCTGCTACGCAATAATCGAAGCCAATCCTGGGGTTGCGCGCCGCGGTCTAGGTCTGGACGAGCTTCCGGTGCCGGTAGACGGACATCAGGATGCCGATGCCGATGTAGAGAGTCGCGAGCGCGGTGCCGCCATACGACACGAAGGGCAACGGCACGCCGACCACCGGCAGGATGCCGGCCACCATGCCCATGTTGACGAAGGCATAGGTGAAGAAGATGAGCGTCACCGCGCCGGCGAGCAGGCGCGTGAACAGCGTCGGCGCCTGCGCCGCAATCGACAGGCCGCGCGCGATGAGCAGCGCGTACAGCGCCAGCAGCACCAGGTTGCCGAGCAGGCCGAACTCCTCGGAGTACACCGCGAAGATGAAATCGGTGGCGCGCTCCGGGATGAACTCGAGGTGCGTCTGCGAGCCGTTCAGCCAACCCTTGCCGGTGATGCCGCCCGAACCCACCGCGATGGTGGACTGGATGATGTGGTAGCCCGAGCCGAGCGGATCGGTGCTGGGGTCGAGCAGCGTGAGGATGCGCCGGCGCTGGTAGTCGTGCAGCAGGCCCCAGAGCGGCGGCAGCGCGGCGAGCGCGAGCACGCCGAGCCCGGCGAGCACCTTCCAGGACAGGCCCGCGAGGAAGATGACATAGAAGCCGGCCGCTGCCACGAGCAGCGCCGTGCCGAGGTCGGGCTGGCGCGCGATGAGCGCCACGGGCACCGCGAGCAGCAGCGCGGCCGCCGCGAAGTCGCGCAGCCGGATCGCGCCTTCCCGGCGGTGGAAGTACCAGGCCAGCATCAGCGGCATGGCGATCTTCATCATCTCCGAGGGCTGGAAGCGGCCAAAGCCCAGGTTCAGCCAGCGGCGCGCGCCGTTGACCACCTCGCCGAACGCCGCCACGCCGAGCAGCAGCGCAAGGCCCAGCACGTAGGCCGGCACTGCGAGGCGCGCGAGCGTTTGCGGCGGCACCTGCGCCACCAGCCACATCGCCGTGAGCGCCACCGCCAGGTTGCCGAGCTGGGCGAGCACGCGCGCGGCGTTCTCGACGCTCGCCGAATACAGCGCCGCCAGGCCGATCGCGGTGAGCGCGAGCGCGATCGCGAGCAGTGGCCCGTCGATGCCCTCGGCGAGGCGCTGGCGCGCCCGGCGCAGCGGAACGCCGGCGATCTCCATCAGTCGCTTTCCGCGTCGGTCTGCACTTCCACCACCGGCGCCGGCGCGGCCGGCGCCTTGGGCAGCTTGCCGAGCAGGAAATAGTCGAGCACGGTGCGCGCGATCGGCGCGGCGGCGCGCGCGCCGAAGCCGCCGTTCTCCACCACCACGGCGAGCGCGATCCGCGGGCTCTCCACTGGCGCAAAGGCGATGTACAGCGAATGGTCGCGCAGCCGCTCGGCCACCTTGGCCTCGTCGTACTTCTCGTTCTGCTTCATCGCCACCACCTGCGCGGTGCCGGTCTTGCCGCCGCTCGTGTATTGCGCGCCGGCGAAGGCGCCCCGCCCGGTGCCTTCCTTGGTGACGCCGGCCATCGCCTGCTTGACGAACGCGACGTGCTCGGGGCGCAGCCCGAGCTCGCGCACCCGCTGCGGCTCGATGGTGCGGCGCTCGCCGGTGCGCGGGTTGTCGATGTGCGACACCACGCGCGGCCGGTACATCGTGCCGTTGTTGGCGAGCGTGGCCATCGCCAGCGCGAGCTGCGCGGGCGTGTAGGCGTTGTAGCCTTGGCCGATGCCGATCGAGATGGTCTCGCCCGCGTACCAGCGCTGCTGGTCGGGCCGCTTGAAGCGCGCCATCTTCCACTCGGGCGAGGGCAGCACGCCGGTCGCCTCGCCCTCCAGGTCGATGCCGGTGCGCGCGCCGAAGCCGAAGCGCTGCATGAAGCCCGCGATGGCGTCGATGCCCATGTCGTTGGCAAGCATGTAGTAGTAGGTGTCGGAGGACATGACGATCGACTTGTACAGGTCCACCGTGCCGTGCCCGCCGGGCTTGGAATCGCGGAAGCGCCGGTCGCCGAAGACGAAGTAGCCCGGGTCGTGGATGGTGCTGCGCGGCGTGCGCTTGCCCAGCTCGAGCGCCGCGAGCGCCATGAACGGCTTGAAGGTCGAGCCGGGCGGGTAGACGCCGGCAATGGCGCGGTTGTTGAGCGGCAGGTCGGGCGAGTTGTTGAGCGCCTCCCAGCTCGCCGGGTCGATGCCGTCCACGAACAGGTTCGGGTCGTAGCCGGGCCTGGAGACGAAGGCGAGCACCCCGCCGGTGCCGGGCTCGATCGCCACCAACGCGCCGCGGCGCTCGCCGAAGGCGCGCTCGGCGATTTCCTGCAGGCCGGCGTCGAGCGTGAGCGTGATGTTGCTGCCCGGCTGCGAGGCCATGCGCGACAGCGTGCGGATGCCGCGTCCGGCGGCGTCGATCTCGACGCGCTCGACCCCGGTGATGCCGTGCAGGTCCTGCTGGTAGCT
>DASTHP010000301.1:0-2581 GCA_035718125.1 Burkholderiales bacterium
AGCGCGGAGATCGTCTTCTTCCTCGGCCAGGCGGCGAGCGAGCGCGACGCGCGCGCGTTGATCAAGCGCTACCGGGCAGCCGACCTGGACGCGGTACTGCACGAAGTCGCCGCGCATTGGGACGAGGTGCTCGGCACGGTCCAGGTGAAGACGCCCGAGCGCTCGATGGACGTGATGCTGAACCGCTGGCTCCTCTACCAGACGCTCGCCTGCCGCATGTGGGCGCGCGCGGCCTTCTACCAGGCGAGCGGCGCCTTCGGCTTCCGCGACCAGCTCCAGGACGGCATGGCGCTCGCGCTCGCGCGGCCGGCGCTGGCGCGCGAGCACCTGCTGCGCGCCGCCGCGCGCCAGTTCGCGGAGGGCGACGTCCAGCACTGGTGGCTGCTGCCTTCCGGCGAAGGCGTGCGCACGCGCATGACCGACGACCGGGTCTGGCTCGCCTACGCCGCGGCGCACTACGTGCAGACGACGGGCGATGCCGCGGTGCTGGAGGAGAGCGTTCCGTTCCTCGAAGGCCGGGCGCTCGCAGAAGGCGAGCACGACGCCTACTTCCAGCCGCATCCGTCGGATGAGCGCGCGCCGCTCTTCGAGCACTGCGCGCGCGGGCTCGACGGAAGCCTCGCCACTGGCGCGCACGGCCTGCCGCTGATCGGCACGGGCGACTGGAACGACGGCATGAACCGCGTGGGGGAGAAGGGCAGGGGCGAGAGCGTGTGGCTCGGCTGGTTCCTGCACGCGGCGCTCGCCGCGTTCGCGCCGCTGGCGAAAGCGCGGGGCGAGCAGGCGCGCGCGCAGAAGTGGCTCTCGCACGCCGCCGCACTGCGCGCTGCGCTCGAGCGCGAAGGCTGGGACGGCGAGTGGTACCGGCGCGGCTACTACGACGACGGCACGCCGCTCGGCTCGGCGCAGAGCGACGAATGCCGCATCGACTCGATCGCGCAATCCTGGAGCGTGATCTCCGGCGCGGCGCAGCCGGAGCGCGCGCGGCGCGCGATGGCCGCCGTGGACCAGCACCTCATTCGCCGCGAGGAAAGGCTGGCGCTCCTCTTCGCGCCGCCCTTCGATCGCACGCCGCTCGATCCCGGCTACATCAAGGGCTATCCGCCAGGCATCCGCGAGAACGGCGGCCAGTACACCCACGCCGCCGCATGGTCGGTGATCGCCTTCGCCGCCCTGGGCGAGGGCGACAAGGCGGCGGAGCTCTTCTCGCTCCTCAATCCGATCAACCACGCGAGCACGCGCGCGGACGTGCAGCGCTACAAGGTCGAGCCCTACGCGGTGGCCGCCGACGTCTACTCGGTCGCGCCGCACGTGGGCCGCGGCGGCTGGACCTGGTACACCGGCTCCTCCGGATGGCTCTACCGCGCCGGGCTCGAAGGCATTCTCGGCTTTCGCGTGCAGGGCGCTTTCCTGCTCGTGGATCCCTGCATTCCCAAGGCGTGGCCCGGGTTCGAGATCGTCTACAAGCACCGCTCCGCGACCTACGAGATCGCGGTCGAGAATCCCAAGGGCGTCAGCCGCGGCGTCGCTTCAGCTTCGCTCGATGGCCAGGCGCTGCCGGCGGGTTCGGCGCGCGTGCCGCTGGCGGATGACGGGGCGGTGCACAAGGTGAGGGTGGTGCTGGGGTAGATTGCGGTGCAGCGCTTGCGGGAGCCACGCTGCTATTGAAAGGGGGAGGGGATGAGCGCCAGTTTCATCGTTCGTGCGCAGGTGGTGGATGCTTCGGTGAAGGAGGCCTTCGACCGCTGGTACCAGGACGAGCACCTGCCGGATGCGGTGAAGGCCTTCGGCGCCCGGCGCGCCTGGCGCGGCTGGAGCGAGGTGAACCCGTCAGTGCACTACGCCGTCTACGAGTTCGACGACATCGCGAAGTTGCGGGCGATTCCGGGCTCGGCGGCGATGAAGGAGCTGGTGGCGGAGTTCGACCGTGCCTGGGGAGAGAAGGTCCTGAGGGGCAGGGACAGCGTGCGCGTGGTGCAGCGCATCGAAACGTGAGCCTCGGAGATCGCCCCATGCCTGCCGATACACCTGCATCCCGCATCGCCTCCGCCGCCAAGCGCCGCTTCGGCGCCACGCTCGAGGTGCCAGCTGATCTTCCGCATCTCGACGCGCTTGCCACGCTGAACGAGCGCTCCGTGTGCCGGCGCTACCGCGGCGACCCTGTGCCGGAGGCACTCGTGCGCCTGCTGTGCGCGAGCGCGCTCGCCGCGCCCACGAAAAGCGACCTGCAGCAGGCCAGTCTCGTGCGCGTCGCCGATGCGGCGAAGCGCGCCGCGATCTGCGCGCTGCTGCCGGGCTCGCCCTGGCTCGCGCGGGCGCCCGAGCTTTTCGTCTTCTGCGCGGATGGGTGGCGGCTGAGGAGGCTCTTCGCGCGCAAGGGCGTGGAGTTCCCCAACGAGCACCTGGATGCGTTCTTCAACGCGACGGTCGATGCGGCGCTCGCGCTGGGCGCCTTCGTTTCCGCCGCCGAATTGCTCGGCCTCGGCACCTGCCCCATCAGCCAGATCCGCGATCACGTCGCGAAGATCGACGAGCTGCTCGGGCTTCCCGACTGGGTGGTGCCAGTCGCCGGCCTCGCGCT
>DASTHP010000302.1:0-2711 GCA_035718125.1 Burkholderiales bacterium
GCGCGCCACCGAGATCGCGCGCCGCATGGTCACGCACTGGGGCATGTCGGACGAGCTCGGCACCATGGTGTACGGCGAGAACGAGGGCGAGGTGTTCCTCGGCCGCTCGATCACCACGCACAAGAACGTGTCGGAGGCCACGCTGCAGAAGGTGGACCAGGAAATCCGGCGCATCATCGATACGCAGTACAAGCTGGCGCGCAAGCTCCTGGAAGACAACCGCGACAAGGTCGAGGCGATGGCCAAGGCGCTGCTCGAGTGGGAGACGCTGGACGCCGAGCAGATCAACGACATCATGGCGGGCAGTCCGCCGCGAGCGCCCAAGCCGAGCTCCACGCCCGCCAAGCCCACGGGCGGTGCGGCCAACGACAGCGCGACGGGCGGAGCTGCCGCCACCACTCCTGCTGGGTAGGAAAGACCACGACGCGTTGAACCTCCGTTGCGGGAGGTTCACGCTTTCCCTTGAGCGGCCGCTGGTGATGGGCGTGGTGAACGTCACGCCCGATTCCTTCTCCGACGGCGGCCGTTACCTGGATGCCAATGCCGCGATCGCGCATGCGCGCGCGATGATCGACGAGGGCGTGGACCTGGTGGACGTGGGCGGCGAGTCCACGCGCCCCGGCGCGGCGCCCGTGAGCGAAGCCGAGGAGCTGGCGCGCATCCTGCCGGTCGTCACGGAACTGCGCGATTTCCCGGTTTCGGTGGATACGCGCCACCCGAACGTGATGCGCGCGGCGCTGGCTGCCGGCGCTTGCATGATCAACGACATCGAGGCGCTCACGGCGCCCGGGGCGCTGGAGGCGGTCGCCGCGAGCGACTGCGGCGTGTGCCTGATGCACAAGAAGGGCGACCCGGCGACGATGCAGGAGAGCCCGACCTACACGGACGTGGTGGCCGAGGTGCGGGACTACCTGGCCGCGCGCATCGCCGCCTGCGAGGTGGCGGGCATCGCGCGCGAGCGCATCGCCGTGGATCCGGGCTTCGGCTTCGGCAAGACGGTCGAACACAATCTGACCCTGCTCAAGCGCCTGCCCGAGCTATCCTCGCTGGGGGCGCCGCTGCTCGCCGGCTGGTCGCGCAAGTCCTCGCTGGGGCGCCTAACCGGCCGGGACGCTGGCGAGCGCCTGGCCGGCAGCCTGGCTGCCGCTTTGCTCGCCGTGCTGGGCGGGGCGAGAATACTGCGCGTGCATGACGTGAAGGAAACCCGGGACGTGGTGCTGGTGTGGGAAGCGTGGAGCAAGGCATGAGCCGCAAATACTTCGGCACTGACGGCGTGCGCGGCACGGTCGGGCAAAGCCCCATGACCCCCGATTTCGTGCTGCGGCTGGGTTACGCCGCCGGCAAGGTCCTGGCCGGCAAGGCGGACCATCCGGCGGTGCTGATCGGCAAGGACACGCGCATCTCGGGCTACATGATCGAGGCGGCGCTGGAGGCGGGTTTCTCCGCCGCGGGCGTGGACGTGCTGCTGTGCGGGCCGTTGCCGACCCCGGGCGTGGCCTACCTGGCGCGCGCGCTGCGGCTCTCCGCGGGCGTGGTGATCAGCGCCTCGCACAATCCCTACGCCGACAACGGCATCAAGATCTTCTCCGGCGACGGCTACAAGCTGGCCGACGCCGTGGAATCCGACATCGAGCGCATGCTCGAGGCGCCGATCGGCTGCAACGAATCGGCCAAGCTCGGCAAGGCGCGGCGCATCGACGACGCGGCCGGACGCTACATCGAGTTCTGCAAGTCGAGTTTTCCCGCCGACCTGGACCTGCGCGGCCTGCGCATCGTGGTGGATTGCGCGCATGGGGCCGCCTACAACATCGCGCCGCACGTGTTCCACGAGCTCGGCGCGGACGTGGTGCCGATCGGCGTGTCGCCGGACGGCTTCAACATCAACGACCTGTTCGGCGCGACCAGCCCGCGGCAGCTCGAGTCCGCCATGCGCCTGCACAAGGCGGATTTCGGTATCGCGCTCGACGGCGACGGCGACCGCCTGCTGATGGCCGACGCGCAAGGCACGCTCTACGACGGCGACCAGCTGCTCTATGCGATCGTCAAGCACCGCGCCTCGAAGGAGAAGGTGGCCGGCGTCGCCGGCACGCTGATGACCAACCTAGCGCTCGAGCAGGCATTCGCCAGGCTCGGGGTTCCTTTTGCGCGCGCGCGCGTGGGCGATCGCTACGTGCTGGAGCTCCTGCGCGAGAAGGGCTGGATTTTCGGCGGCGAGAACTCGGGGCACCTGCTTTGCCTCGACAAGCACACCACGGGCGATGCCATCGTCTCTGCGCTGCAGGTGCTCGGCGCGCTGCGCCAGTCCGGCAAGACGCTCGCCGAGGTCACGGCCGACCTGGTCATGTATCCGCAAGTGCTGGTGAACGTGCAGGTGCCCAAGGGCTTCGAGTGGCAGAAAGACCGCAGCATCGCGACGGCGCAGGCGGAGGCGGAGAAGTCGCTCAGCGGGAAGGGCCGGGTGCTCCTGCGGCCTTCGGGTACCGAGCCGCTCCTGCGCGTGATGGTCGAGGGTGAGCCGAAGCAAGTCGTTGAGCAGGCAGCCAATTCCATCGCTGCCGCCGTGAGGCGCGCCGCGGCGGGCTAGGTCGATTTGCCGTTTGTCCATTATTTCCATAATATTGGAAACATGGAAACGAAACAGGCGGTCGAATCGCTGAGCGCGCTGGCGCAGGACAAGCGTCTCGCCATCTTTCGCCTCCTCGTCCAGGCAG
>DASTHP010000303.1:0-12528 GCA_035718125.1 Burkholderiales bacterium
TTCGTGCTCGACCACGACAGCGGGGCGATCGTCGACGCCAACCCCAAGGCCTGCGCGGTGTACGGCTACAGCGCCGAGGAGCTGCGCCGCCTCACCGCCGCGGACCTGAGCTCGGGCGCGGCGCCCTTCACCGCCGCCGACGCCCGGCGCTACATCGGGCGCGCGCGCGCCGGCGAGGTGGTGCGCGGCGAGTGGCACCGGCGCAACAAGGACGGCAGCCTGCACTGGGACGAGTTCACGCTCAAGCGCGTGGAGCTCGCCGGCAAGCCGCACATCCTTGCCGCGAGCCGCGAGATCACCGAGCGCAAGGCCGCGGACGAGGCGCTGCGCGCGAGCGAGGAACAGTACCGCGCCATCTTCAACGCCGCCGCCGACGCCCTCGTGCTGCGCGACGCCGAGTTCCGCATCGTCGACGTCAATCCCGCCTACGAGGCGGCCGTCGGCGTGAAGCGCGAGGACGTGCTGGGCCGGCGCGACGTCACCGTGCGCTTCCTCGGCACGACGGCGGACTACCTGGAGCTGCACCGGCGCGTGCTGGCGGGCGCGCGCGAGCGCGTCGAGGCCGAGGGCAAGCGCCCGGACGGCACCCCCGTCTTCGTCGAGCTGCTGGCGGTGCCGATGCAGTACCGCGGCGCGCCGCACGTGCTCTACATCGGGCGCAACATCACCGAGCAGCGACAGGCGGTGGACGCGCTGCGCGCCAGCGAGGAACAGTACCGCGCGATCTTCGACGCCACCTCCGACGGCCTCAACCTGCGCGACGCCGAGTTCCGCATCGTCGACGCCAACCCGGCCTTCGCGCGCATGACCGGCTACCGCCTCGAGGAGATCATCGGCACCGACCTGGTGACCACGCTCAGCCTGCGCGACGCGCAGTTCGCGCGCGAGCTGCACCGGCGCGCGCTCGCGGGCGAGGCGGTGCGCATCGAGAGCAAGGCGATGCGCAAGGACGGCTCGCTGCTCGACTGCGAGGTGCACGGCGTGCCGATGAGCTACCGCGGCAAGCCGCACGTGCTCTACATCGGCCGCGACATCACCGCGCGCAAGGCGACCGAGGAGGCCTTGCGCGGCAGCGAGGAGCAGTACCGCGCCATCTTCAACGCCAGCGCCGACGCGCTGGTGCTGCGCGACGCCGAGTTCCGCATCGTGGACGTCAACCCGGCCTACGAGGCGATGAGCGGCAAGGGCCGCGCCGAGGTGATCGGGCAGACGGCGCTGACGGTGAGCGCCAAGGACGTCTCCGAGGATCGCGTGCACCTGCACGCGGTCGCGCTCGCCGGCAAGCCGGTGCACTTCGAGACCGACGGCCAGCGCCCCGACGGCACGCCCTTCGTGCTCGAGGTGCGCGGCGTGCCGATGAGCTACGGCGGCAAGCCGCACGTGCTCTACAGCGGCCGCGACATCACCGAGGGCAAGCTCGCCGAGCGCGCGCTGCGCGGGAGCGAGGAGCAGTATCGCGCCATCTTCAACGCCACGACCGACGCGCTGGTGCTGCGCGACGCCGGGTTCCGCATCGTGGACGTCAACACCGCCTACGAGGCGATGAGCGGGCGCCGGCGCGAGCAGGTGGTCGGCCTGCAGGACCTGACGCTGACGCGCAACTCGGCGGTCTCGGCGCACCGCCCCGAGCTGCACCGGGAGGCGATCGCCGGCCGCCCGATCTTCTTCGAGGCCGAAGGCACGCGGCCGGACGGCACGCCCTTCGTGCTCGAGGTGCGCGGCGTTCCCATGAGCTACGGCGGCAAGCCGCACGTGCTGTACATGGGCCGCGACGCCACCGAGACCAAGCTCGCCGAGCGCGCGCTGCGCGTGAGCGAGGAGCAGTACCGCTCCATCTTCAACGCCGCCACCGACTCGATGGTGCTGCGCGACGCCGAGTTCCGCATCGTCGACGTCAACCCCGCCTACGAGGCGATGAGCGGCCGCGGCCGCGCCGAGGTGCTCGGCAGCCGCGAGGTCACCATGAGCGACCGGGCGGTCGCCGCGCGCATCCGCGCGCTGCACGGGCAGGCGATCGCCGGCGAGCACGTGCAATGGGAGGCGCGCGCGCGCCGGAAGAGCGGCGAGGCCTTCGACATCGAGGTGCGCGGCGTGCCGGTGCGCCACCAGGGCCAGCCGCACGTGCTCTACGTCGGCCGCGACATCACCGAGCGCAAGCGCGCCGAGGCCGAGCGCGTCGAGCTCGGCGAGCAGCTGCGCCAGGCGCAGAAGATGGAGGCCATCGGCCAGCTCACCGGCGGCATCGCGCACGACTTCAACAACATCCTGCAGGGCATCCTCGGCAACCTGGTGCTGGCCGAGGAGCGCCAGGCCGAGCTCGGCGACGACCGGCTCGGCAGGTACCTGGAGCGCGCGCGCCTCGCCTCGCAGCGCGCGCGCGACCTGATCCAGCAGATGCTCACCTTCAGCCGCGGCCGTCGCGGCGAAAGAACGCCCGCCTCGCTCGCGGCGCTGGCGCGCGAGGGACTCAAGCTCCTGCGCTCCTCGCTGCCGGCGACGCTCGAGTTGCGCACCGAGCTCGACGACGCGCTGCCCGCGGTGCCGGCCGACGCCGTGCAGGTCGAGCAGGTGCTGATGAACCTGTGCATCAACGCGCGCGACGCGATCGACGGCGCGGGCACCATCGCCGTGAGCGTGCGCGCCGCCGAGTACGGCCGCGCCACCTGCGCCTCGTGCCGCCAGCGCGTCGCCGGGCGCTTCGTCGAGCTCGCGGTGCGCGACACCGGCGCGGGCATCGAGCCGCACGTGCGCGACCGCATGTTCGACCCGTTCTACTCCACCAAGCAGGTGGGCAAGGGCAGCGGCATGGGCCTGGCGATGGTGCACGGCATCGTGCACCAGCATGGCGGCCACGTGCTGGTCGAGAGCGAGCCCGGCAAGGGCACCGAGTTCCGCGTGCTGTTCGAGTGGCCCACCGGCGCACCCGCGGCGCGCGCGCAGGCCGTGGAGGAGGCCGCGCGCGCGGCGGCGCCGGCGCGGCTCGCCGGGCGGGTGCTGGTGGCCGACGACGAGACGATCATCCGCGAGTTCCTCGCCGAGCTCCTCGGCGGCTGGGGGCTGGAGGTGGTGGCGCGCGCCGACGGCGCGGAGGCGCGCGATGCTTTCGCCGAGGACCCGCAGAGCTTCGACGCCGTGCTCACCGACCAGACCATGCCGGGGCTCACCGGGCTGCAGCTCGCCAAGCTCGTGACGCGCATGCGCCCCGGGATCCCGGTGATCCTGTGCACGGGCTACGGCGAGGACCTCGAGCCGCGCACGCTGGAAGCCGCGGGCGTGCGCACGCTGGCGAAGAAGCCCATCGAGCCGCACCGTCTGCGCGAGCTGCTGGCCGCGGCATTACCAACGGGTAACAAAGCGCCTACATAGCGACATGGGCGCGTTACGGCGCGCGCCCAGACTCCTCTCCATCCGGCGCACGCCGGCCAGACGAACATTGGAGAGCAAGTCCATGAACCGCTACGCAGCAGCCGTCGACGCATCCAAGCGGGTGCGCTGGGAGATCGACCGCGATGTCATTCGCGGCCGCGAGATCGACTTCAGCCGCAAATTCCTGCCCGACGGCCTGGCGCTGGTCGAGCGCTTCGGCAACCTGAACGCCCAGGGTCGCCGCCTGGCGAGTCAGATCCAGGGCCGCACCTACGCCAACATGTTCGGCCTGGTCGAGCGCTTCATCGGCGCCAAGTTCCTGCAGGTGAGCAAGGACCACTGCCTCGGCGACCAGAAGGCGCTGGAGGCCCTGGTGCGCTCGGCCGACGAGGAGATCAAGCATCAGGAGCTGTTCCGCCGGCTGGACGCGATGATGGCCGTGCAGATGCCGGCCGGCTATAGCTTCGTGCCCGAGCCGAACGTCGTGGCCGAAGCCGTGCTGGGCAAGTCCGCCTGGTCGGTGCTCGGCCTGACCTGCCTGATCGAGCTGTTCGTGATGGCGCATTACCGCACCAGCATCGCCCCCGACACCGAGCTCTCTGAGCTCTGGAAGGACGTGTTCATGCACCACTGGCGCGAGGAATCGCAGCACGCGATCGTCGACGAGCTGGAGTGGCGGCGCGAGCATGAGAAGCTCGACGAGGCCGCCCGCGACCGTGCGGTCGACGACCTGATCGCGCTCGCCGGCGCGGTGGACGGCCTGCTGCAGATCCAGGCGAGCGCGGATGCCGAGTACTTCAACGCCATCGCCGGCATGCGCCCGACCGCGGAAGCCGAGCGCACGCGCGCCGCGTTCCTCGCCGCCTACCGCTGGCAGTACCTCGTCTCGGGCGTGCAGGAGCCGCGCTTCGCGGCAAACCTCGCCAGCCTCACCACCCCCGCGCAGCGCAGCCGCATCGGCGCCGCGCTCGAACCCATCATCGCCAGCGTCGGCTCGGTCGAGCTGCGCATGGCCGCTTAAGGAGATCGTCATGGAAGAGTACATCGTGCAAGGTTCGCTCGGCCTCACCCGCGGCAGCATGCTGCGCATCGAGGACGGGCGCGACATCCTGCTCTACGTCTGGGAGGGCGAGATCTGGCTCACCGAGGAGCGCGAGCGCAGGGATCGCCTGCTGAAGGCGGGCGAGTGGCATCGCCTGCAGCGCCAGGGCGCGGCCATCGGCTACGCCCTGGAGCGCAGCGTGGTGACGCTCACCGCGCCGGAGCCGGCGCAATACGCGCGCCGCATCGTGCTCATCAAGGCGGACAGCGCGGCGCCGGTCGAGCTCTACAACGCCGGCCGCGAGCGCATGCACTGGCTCGTGCAGCTTGCGGCGCGCGTGCGCCGTCGCTGGGCCGGCCTGTTCGCGCCGTATTCGCGGCCGACCACCGCCTCGCTGTAAGCCCGATGCGTGACGCGCGCGGCTGCGAGGTAACGGGGGCCAGCGGGCCCGCGCTCGAGCACTACGAGCGCGCGCTCGCGGGCTTTCTCGCCTGGACGGGCGAGCCGCGCCTGGAGGCGCGGCGCGCGCGCGAAGCGGCGCCCGCTTTCGTCATGGGCCACCTGCTGGAAGCGTACCTGCACCTGTGCAGCCGCGATCCGGCGGTGAATGGCGAGGCGCAGCGCGCGCTCGAGCGCGCGCAGGCACTGGCGATGAACGCGCGCGAGCGCGCGCACGCGACGGCCATCGCCACCGTCTTGCGCGGCGACTGGGGGCGCGCCTCGGGGCAACTCGGCCGCATCCTCGAATGGCATCCGCGCGACCTGCTCGCCCTCGCGGTGGCGCACACGTTCGACTATTACCTCGGCGACACGCAGGGCCTGCGGGCGCGCGTGTCCGCCGCGCTGCCGGCCTGGTCGGCATCCGACCCGGGCTACGCGGGCGTGCTCGCCATGCTCGCCTTCGGGCTGGAAGAGGCAGGCGAGTACGGCCGCGCCGAGGACGCGGCCTTCGCCGCGCTGGCGCTCGAGCCGCGCAGCATCCGCGCCCACCACGCGCGCGCGCACGTGCTGGAGATGCAGGGCCGCGCCGCCGAGGGCATCCGCTGGATGGGCGAGCGCACCGCGTTCTGGACTGGCCAGGGGGCGTCCTCCACCCACGTGTGGTGGCATCTCGCGCTCCACCACCTGGAGCTGGGCAACGCGCACCATGCGCTCGAGCTCTACGACCGCCGCATCGCCGCCGCCGACGCGCCTTCGGTCAACGAGCTGATCGACGCCTCGGCGCTGCTCTGGCGCCTGCAGCTGCGCGGCACCGATCCCGGCGCGCGCTGGGGCGCGCTGGCCGCGCGCTGGGCGCCGCATGCCGAGGACGCCTTTTGCGCCTTCAACGACCTGCACGCCATGATGGCCTTCGTCGGCGCGGGCCGGCGCGACCTCGCGCAGCGCCTGATGGAGGCGCAGCGCCGGCGCCTTGCGCGTGGCGGCACCAATGCCGGCATGCTGTGGGCGGTCGGCCTGCCGGCGAGCCGCTCACTCGCGGCGTACGGCGACTCGGACTATGACCTCGCGGCGGCGCTCCTGCGTCCGCTCCCCGAAGTCTCGCACCGCCTCGGCGGCAGCCAAGCCCAACACGGCCTCATCGGCCTCACCCTGCGCGCCGCCGAAAATCGGGGTCAGGGCTCGATTTCTCAGCAAATCGCCCAGGGCGATTTCTCAACAAATCGCCAAAGCGATTTGCGAAAGCGAAATCGGGCCCTGACCCCGATTTTCACGGCCCGGAAAAATTCGGCCCTGACCCCAATTTTTCGGCCTCCTGCAGCGAGCGCCACATGAGCTTGCCGGAACCGGTGCGCGGTAGCGCGTCCACGAACGCCACCTTGCGCGGCGCCTTGTAGGCGGCCATCCGGCCGTGCGCCCAATCGATGATCTCCTGGGCGCTCGCGGTGGCGCCGGGCTTGAGCACTACGACGGCCTTCACCGTCTCGCCTCGGCGCTCGTCGGGCGAGGCGATGATGCAGCACTCCTTGATCGCGGGGTGCTGGTACATCGCCGCCTCCACTTCGGCGGGCCAAACCTTGTAGCCGGCCGCGTTGATCATGCGCTTCAGGCGATCCGAGATGAAGTAATAGCCGTCCTCGTCGGTACGCCCAAGGTCGCCGGTGCGGAACCAGCGCTTGCCTCCGATCTCGGCAAACGACTCGCGGAAAGCCTGGTCGTTCCCCCAGTAGCCGACGAGCACCTGCGGCCCGCGCACCACGATCTCTCCCTGCTCGCCGGGGCCGAGGATCCTGAGCGTCTCCGGGTCGACCACGAGCGCCTCGGTGTCGAAGGTCGGGATGCCGAGGCACTGCTTCTTCGGGTTCTGCGGCGGGTTGATGTGCGTCTGCGAGATGGTCTCGGTGAGCCCGTAGCCCTCGATGTAGCGCACGCCGCAGACTTCAAAGAGCTTCTGCGCGATCGCCTCGGGCATCGCCGCGCCGCCGCCGAAGATCCACTTGAGCGACGAGAGGTCGTGGCGCATCGCCTGCGGATTCGAGAGCAGGTCGACCACCATGGTCGGTACATTGTCCCAGTGCGTGCAGCGATGGCGCGCGACGAGCCCGGCCGCCGCCGCAGGATCCCATCGGCGCTGGATCACCATCGTGCCGCCCGCGTACACGCAGGCGAGAAAGCTGTGGATGAGGCCGGTGACGTGGAAGAACGGCGCCGTGGCGAGCGCGACCGTGTCCTCGGTGATGTGCTTCCACAGCGCCGCGCCGGCAATGTTGTGCAGGCAGGTCCGGTGCGTGTGCATGCAGCCCTTGGGCTGGCCGGTGCTGCCCGAGGTGTACATCAGCAGGCAAAGTTCCTCCGGCTTCGCCACCGAAGGCGCGGGCGCGGCACCCGGGCCACCGAACTCCTCCATCACGATCAGGTGCTCGAGCGGCAGCTCCGCGAAGCGCGGCGCGAGCGATTTCTCGGTGAGTGCCACCCGCGAGCCGCTATCCGCGAGGTAATACCGGAGCTCCTCCCTGACGTTCGCCGGGCTCACCAGCACCGCCACCGCGTCCGCGCGCAGCACCGCAAAGAGAGCCAGCACGAAATCGTGGCCGTTCTGGAGGTCGATCGCCACGCGGTCGCCCCTGCGCACGCCGCAGTCCCGCTGAAGGTGGCCGGCCAGCGCGTCGCTGCGCTGCAGGATCGCGCGGTAGGTGAGGGCGGTCCCGTCGAAAACACTCGCCGGCTTGTCGGGAAAACGCGACGCCGCGCGCGCCAGCAGGTCGTGCAGCCGCAGCGGCGGCAACGGCTGCAGGCTGCGCGGCATGTCGCTCGGCCAGTGGGCGAAGTGGCGGGGTTCCACGGGCCGGAAGTATAGTGGGCGCCGGGAGGTGCCATGATTGCCGTGATCTTCGAGTTCACGCCCGCGCCGGGACGCTTCGCCGAGTACATGGACCTGGTCGGCCGGCTCAAGCCCGAGCTGGAGAAGGCCGAGGGCTTCATTTCGCTCGAGCGTTTCGAGAGCATCACCGCGCCAGGCAAGTTCGTGTCGCTGCAATTCTGGCGCGACGAAGAGTCGGTGCGCCGCTGGCGCAACCTGCAGCAGCATCGCGAAGCGCAAAAGAAGGGTCGCGGCGGGATCTTCGCAAGCTATCGCCTGCGCATCGCGGGGGTGCTGCGCGACTACACGAGGGAGCGGCGCGACGAGGCCCCGCGCGACAGCGTGGCGGCGCACGGCTAGTGCAGCACAGCTTCCTCTTTCGCGAGGGCCGGTGGCGCGCCGCGGGCGAGTACCGCGACGGCGCGGGTGTCGTCACCGCCGTGGATGGCGAGACGCTGGTGCGGCACGAGCCGGGCAAGTGGCTGACCGAGGGCGTGCTGCGCGTGAAGTCCAGCCCGCCGAAGGAGCAGAGGAACCGCACCGAAGTCGTCCCGTTCTCGCCCGGCTCGCACGCGACGCACTGGTCCTCCGAGAGCGCGACGCTCGGCTCGCTCAACGGCCGCTTCGTGATCGCCGGCGACGCGATCCTTTCCTTCTACGCGAGCGGCACCGGGCGCTACCGGGGCTTCGAGTGCATGCAGCAGAAGGACGCGAAGACCTACCACGTGCGCGGCGCGATGCTCGAGCAGGACAAGGTCATCTCGACCTGGGTGCTCGAGTTGAAGCGCGCGGACTGAGCCGGTGAACGCGGACGCGCAGGTCGAGATTCCCGGGAGCGCCTACGTGCCGGCGGGCGAGGGCGCCTGGCGTTCGACCGCGCTGACGCGCGGCCCCTGGGACCCGAGCCACCAGCACGCCGGCCCGCCCATCGCGCTTGCGGCGCGCGCGATCGAGCGTGCCGCGCAGGCGCTCGGCCTCACGCACATCGCGCGCCTGACGGCGAACCTCTACCGGCCGATCCCGATTGCCGACTTGCGCGTCGAGGTGCGCACCGACTACGCCGGGCGCAACGCGGCGCACTTCTCGGCGTCGCTCTCGGCGGAAGGCAAGGAGGTCGTGCGCTGCACTGCGCTCGCGCAGCGCGAGGCGGCGCTGGCGATTCCCGACGGCTTGGCCGGGCATCCGCTGCCACCCGCGCCGAAGCCGCCGGAGGCGTCGGAGCCGGGACGGTTTCCGTTCAAGACGGGCGGGACGGGTTACCCCGACCTCGTGGAGTCGCGCACCGCGCAGGGCGTCTTCTTTCGCGGCCCCTCGGCCGTGTGGTTCCGCCTGCGCCACCCGCTCATCGAGGGCGAGGCGCCCACGCCGGTCGAGCGCGTGGCGGTGGCGGCCGACTCCGGCAACGGCATCAGCGCGATCCTCGATTTCTCGAAATACGTCTTCGTCAATTCGGATCTCACCGTCAACCTGCTGCGCAAGCCCGAGGGCGAGTGGATCTGCATCGAGGCGCAGACGCTTCTCGGCCCCGCCTCGGGCGGCCTCGCCGAAGCGCGCATCTACGACACTGCCGGCCTCGTAGGGCGCTCCACGCAGAGCCTCGCGCTGCGCTCGCGCTGAAGTTACGTTGATGTCGTGGCGCCCGGGTCCGCGGGCGATGACGTCATGCCGGTGCGGCGCGCGCGGGCGCGCCTCAGGCGATGCGGTGCGGCGCGAGCTTGTTCCACTCGAGCGCCACGCCGTGCCCGGGGATCTCGGGCGCGATCGCCATGCCGTCCTGCATCGCCATCGGCTCGCGCAGGTAGCGCTCCAGGCCAAAGCCGTGGATCTCGAGGTACGAGCGGTTGGGCGCCGCGGCGAGCAGGTGCACGGTGAGGTCGTGCACGCCGTGCGAGGTCACCGGCAGGTTGAAGGCCTCCGCGAGCGCGCACACCTTCATGAACACGGTGACGCCGCCGCAATTGCTGACATCGGGCTCGGGGAAGGTCACGCCGCCGGCGGCGATCATCTGCTTGAACTCGTAGAGCGTATGCAGATTCTCGCCGGTGGCGATCGGCACGCCGCCCTCGCGCACGATGCGCGCGTGGCCGTCCACGTCGTCGGGGATCGTCGGTTCCTCGAGCCACACCAGCTCGCACTCGCGCAGCAGGCGCGCCGCGCGGATCGCGGTGTCGGCCGACCAGCGCATGTTCGCGTCCGCCATCAGCGGGAAGTCGGACCCGAGCTTCGCGCGCATCGCCTTCACGCGCTCGACGTCTTCGCGCAGGCTGGGCCGCCCGACCTTCATCTTGATGGCGCGAAACCCTTGCGCGAGGAAGCCGTCGGTCTGCTTCATCAGCGCGTCGAGCGTGAACTCCAGATCGATGCCGCCTGCGTAGCAGGGCACGCGTGGGTCGAAGCCGCCCAGGTGCCGCCATAGCGGCGTCTGCGCGCGCCGCGCCGCCATGTCCCAGAGCGCAACGTCCACCGCGGAAATGCCGAGCACCGCTGGACCGCCACGCCCGCCGTAGTGCACCGCCCACCACATCTTCTGCCAGAGGTCTTCGATGCGCGAGGCGTCTGCGCCTTCCACGACCCGCCGCAGGTATCTGTCGATCACGGCATGCACCGCGAGCCCGTTGGCATCCACCGTATATGTGTAGCCCAGGCCGTCGGCGCCTTCGGCGTCGCGCAGCTGCACGCTGATCAGCTCGAAGTGGCTGATCGCGCCGTGCGTGCTGTCGGAGAGAACGACGGGCAGCGGCACGCGGTAGGCGCGCGTTTCGAGCGCAGCGATCGCGGCCATGGCGCTAGCGCTTCAGGTTGGAAAGTTCGGGCAGCGCGATCGGCTTCGCGGTCTCGTAGGCGCGCGCCGCGCGCAATACGAGCGCATCGCCGTACTTGGGCCCCACGATGTGCAGCCCCGCGGGCAGCCCCGCCTTGGTCAGGCCGCAGGGAATCGAGGCGGCGGGCTGCTGCGTGAGGTTGAAGGGATAGGAGAAGGGCGTCCAGTCGGTCCAGCGCCGCTCCTTCACCACGTTGGCCACCTCCTTGCCGGCGTCGAAGGCGGGCAACGGCAGCGTGGGCGTGAGCAGCAGGTCGTACTTCTCGTGGAAGCGGTTCATCAAGATGCCGAGCGCGCCGCGCTTGGCCACCGCATCCATGTATTGCTGCATGGTGATCTTCTCGCCCGCGCGCGCGACTTCCAGCAGCCCCTTGTCCATGAGCTTTCGCTTTGCGGCAGGGATGTTGCGCACCACATAAGCCGCGCCGGGGAACCAGTGCAGCGTGAACACGTCCTGCTGGTCGTCGAAACCCGGATCGGCTTCTTCCACTTTTGCCCCCAGGTCCTCGAACACCCGCGCCGCCTGTTTCACCAGCGCGGCGATCTCTCGGTCCACCTTCGCGTAGCCGAGGTTCGCCGAGTAGGCGATGCGCAGGCCGGTCACGCCTTCTTCGAGCCCGTGCAGGTAATTGCGCTTGTCGTAGGGCAGGCCATGCCAGTCGCGCGCATCGGGCTGGGTGAGCACGTTCATCATCAGCGCCGCATCGGTGACGGTGCGCGTCATCGGCCCAAGGTGCGCGACCGTGCCGAAGGGCGAGAGCGGCCACGCGGGCACGCGCCCGAAGCTCGGCTTGATGCCGAAGAGTCCCGTGAACGCGCACGGGATGCGGATCGAGCCGCCGCCGTCGGTGCCCACGGTGAGCGCGCCCATCCCCGCCGCGACCGCGGCCGCACTGCCGCCCGAGGAGCCGCCGGGGGTCTTCTTCGGGTTCCACGGATTGCGCGTGATGCCGGTGAGCGGGCTGTCGGTGACGCCCTTCCAGCCGAACTCGGGCGTCGTCGTCTTGCCGAAGAGCACGGCGCCCGCTTCGCGCAAGCGCGCCACTGCCGGCGCATCGTCGTTCCACGGGCCCTTCGGGTCCACCGTCTTCGAGCCGCGCAGCGTCGGCCAGCCCTTGGTGAGGATGATGTCCTTGATCGAGGTGGGCACGCCGTCCAGCAGGCCGATCGGCTCGCCTTTGCGCCAGCGCGCCTCGCTCGCGCGCGCTGCGGCAAGGCCGGCCTTCTCGTCGAGCAGGTTGAAGCAGTTGAGCACCGGGTTGAGCGCCTCGACGCGCGCCAGCACCGCGCGCAGGACCTCCACGGGCGAGAGCGTCCTTGCGCGATAGGCGGCGAGCAGTTCGGTGGCGGAAAGCGAGCAGAGGTCCTGGGTCATGACGGCTCCTTGGAAACAAGGCGCCACGCGCCGCCCAGCGATCTGGGCAGCACGACGGCGAGATTGCGATTGACCTTCAGCCCGGCTTCCCGGCAGCGTCGCGCGAAGGCGATCGGGTCCCTGCAGGCAAGCGCATACCCCGCGATGCCGGGCGAGGGCGGCGCGGCGCCGAGCAAGGCCTTGATCTGCGCGCGCGTGCCGATCAGCACCTTGCCGCGCTCGGTTTCGAGCGATACGAGCTTGCCCTCGCGCCGCGGGATCGCGCCCATGAAGCGCGCCCAGCGCGCGGCGGCGCGCACCGGGTCGCTCGCCACGACGTAGGCGGCGGCGAGTCCGAGGACGCCGTTGCGGTGGCGCAGGTGGCGCGCGCGCCAGATCGCTTCGGGCACAAGGTGCTGCACGTACTGCACGCGGCCCTCAGGCATCCTGCCCGGCGCTGCGCGCACGACGGAGAAGCGCACCTTCATGCCGTTCTCCACCTTACGCGCCAGGTGCACGAGCGGCTGCGGTGCGAAGCCGTGGCGCTCGAGGCGCGCGTGCTCTTCTTCCGCGGCAGGCGTGCCGAAGCACACGAGGTGCACGCCGCGGTAGCGGCGCATGGATTTCCTCATGCGCGCGGCGTTCGG
>DASTHP010000304.1:0-5043 GCA_035718125.1 Burkholderiales bacterium
CTCGATCTCGTCCTCGACGTTGTACAGGTCGAATAGCGGCCGCTCGCCGGTGTAGTGCTCGAGCTTGGCGCTCACCTTGGGCGTGTAGGTCCCGGCGAACTCGGCGAGCTTGTGGAAGTTCTCGCGCGAATCCACCAGCACCCGGTCGGTGTCCTCGGTGACCATGTCGCGCAGCACGCGCTGCGCGAGCGACAGGTCCTGGTAGACCAGCCGCGGAGGCTCGACGCCGAGCGATCGCTCGCGCAGGTCGCTCCACAGGTGGCGCAGGTACTCGACGTCGGCCTTCAGCTCCGCGTCGCCCGCGCCCTCGGCGAGCGTGCGAATGATGAAGCCGCCCTTTTCCTCGGGCGGCAGCAGCGCCTTGAGCTTGTCGCGCAGCGCCTGGCGCCCGCCCTCGTCCTCGATGCGCTGCGAGATGCCGATGTGCGGGTCCTGCGGCAGGTAGACCAGCATGCGCCCGGCGATCGAGATCTGCGTCGACAGGCGCGCGCCCTTGGTGCCGATCGGGTCCTTCACCACCTGCACCAGGATCGGCTGGCCCTCGGCGAGGATGCGCTCGATCGGCTGCGTCGCCTCGCCGTTCGCCTTGCGGTGCTCCCAGATATCGGCCACGTGCAGGAACGCGGCGCGCTCCAGCCCCACCTCGACGAACGCCGACTGCATGCCGGGCAGCACGCGCGCCACGCGGCCCATGTAGATGTTGCCGACCAGGCCCCTGCTCGCCGCGCGCTCGATGAGCAATTCCTGCACTGCACCCGCCTGCACCACCGCGACGCGCGTCTCCTGCGGGTTGATGTTAACGAGCACCTCTTCGCTCACGCGAGGCCCCCATCCTCTGCAGCAGCTGCGCCGTCTCGTACAGCGGCAGCCCGACGATGCCCGACTGGCTGCCGCGGATCTCGGAAACGAACAGCGCCGCGCGCCCCTGGATCGCGTAGGCGCCGGCCTTGTCGTCGGATTCGCCGGTGGCGACGTAGTCGCGGATCTCCTCGCGCGTGAGCGCGCGGAACTGCACCTCGGAGGCCGAGAGCGCCGATTCCACCTGGTCCTCGTACTGCACCACCACGGCGGTGAGCACCTCGTGGCGCTGGCCCGAGAGCTCGGCGAGCATCGCCTCCGCTTCCTGGCGGCTCGCCGGCTTGCCGAAGATGCGGCCGGCGAGCGCCACCGTGGTGTCGGCGGCGAGCACCGGCGCGCGCGGCAGGTTGCGCTCGAGCATGCGCTTCCACCCGGCTGCGGCCTTGGCGCGCGCCACGCGCATCACGTAGGCGCGCGGATCCTCTCCCGCGAGCGGCTCCTCGTCCACGTCCGGGGCCGCGTCGGGCCGGTTGCGGAACAGCAGCAGGTGGAACTTGACGCCGATGTGGCCGAGCAGTTCGCGCCGGCGCGGGCTGCGCGAGGCGAGGTAGATGCTGCGGTCGATGCCGGGTGTGGTGGCCATGGCTGCGGCGGAGCGCCCGAGTGTAGCAGGGCGAACGCGGGGGTAACGGGGGGCGCGCCGCCCCCTGTTCCTAGCTTCGGTGGTACGGGTGCCCGGTGAGCAACGTCGCCGCGCGATACAGCTGCTCGGCGAGTACCACCTGCGCGAGCGCATGCGGCAGCGTGAGCGCCGAGAGGCGCAGGAGCAGCACCGCGTCCCGCCTTGTCTGCGCGTCCAGTCCGTCGGGTCCGCCGATCACGAAGGCGATGGGCGCGGCCTCCCGCATCCAGCCGCCGAGATGCCCGGCGAACTGCGCCGTGGTGAGGTCGCGCCCGCGCTCATCCAGCGCCACGAGGCGCGCGCCCCTGGGCGCGCGCGGCAGGCACTCGACCGCGTAGCCGCGCGGCATGCGCTCGAGATACTGGTCGCGCGCCTCGCGCGCCCAGCCGCGCAGCCTAGCGCTTTGCGCGACGAGGACGAGCTTTGCCACGCGCGACCTTGCGCGGCGCCGCGAACTTCACCGGCTTGCCGCCCCAGAGCTCTTCCAGGTTGTAGTGGCTGCGCACTGTCGGGTGCATCACGTGCACCACGATGTCGCCCAGGTCCACCAGCACCCATTCGCCGCCTGCGTGCCCTTCGATGCCGTGCACGCGCTCGCCGAGCGCGCGCAGCTTGTCCTCGACGTGATCGGCGAGCGCTTTCACCTGGCGGCTGGAGTCGCCGCTGGCGATCACCACGCGCTCGAAGAACGGCGAGAGCTTGGCGACGTTGAACACCACGATGTCGCGGCCCTTCACGTCCTCGAGGGCGTCGACCACGGCGCGCTGCTTCTTGCGGATGTCCATCAGCGGTACAGGTTGTGCTGCCGGACGTAGTCGAGCACCTTCGCGGGGACCATGGCGGACACATCCTCGCCCCGCGCCAGGCGCGCGCGGATCTCGGAGGCGGAGATCGCGAGCGGCGTCATTGGCACAAAGCGCGCGCGGCCGTCGGCCTGCGGCCAGCCCGGACGCGCGAACACCGCGATCTCGGCGAGCGCCAGCACCTCGCGCCAGCGGTGCCAGGTCTCGAGCTTGGCGTACTGGTCGCCGCCGAGCAGCAGCACGGGCCTGCCGCCGAGGGACTTCAGCGTGTCCACGGTGTAGCCCGAATGCCCGGGCGCGAGCTCGCGCTCGTCGATCGCGTAGCGCGGCTCGCCCTCGATGGCGAGCCTGAGCATGGCGACGCGATGGTGCGCGGGGGTGCGGGCGGGCGCGCGGTACTTGGGCGAGCCGGTCGGCATCCACAGGATGCGCTCGAGGGCCAGGGCCTCGAGCGCGGCGTGCGCCATCGCCAGGTGGGCGTTGTGGACCGGGTCGAAGGTGCCGCCCAGGATGCCGATCGCCATCAGGGCGCGGCGCGCGCGGGGGCGCGCTGCAGCAGGGGCCGCAGCGCGAGCAGGCCGAGCACCGGCCCGGGCGCGAGCAGCAGGAACAGCCACTGCGGGGCGATCCGCCCGGAAGCGGCGTTGAGCAGCTCGATGCTGAAGATGGTGATGCCGAAGCCGATGCAGTTGGCGATGGTCAGCGCCGAGCCGACGCGCTCGCGCGGCGCGCTTTGCGCGTTCAAGGCCGAGAATTGCGGGGAATCGCCCACCACCACTACGCCCCAGAATAGCAGGAAGGCGAGGAACAGCGGCGTCGGCGCGTAGAACGCGAGCGGCGAGGCGAGGCAGCACAGTCCGGAGGCCGATAGTTGCGCGAAGGCGACGCGGGCGCTGCCCAGGCGCAGCGAGGCGAGGCCGCCGAGCACGCAGCCCAGGCTCCCGGCCGCGATGACCGCGAAGCTCCACAGCGGCACTTGGAGCGCGTCGCCCGGCGCGTGCGCGGCGAGCAGCCAGGGCGCGAACGCCCAGAACGCGTAGAGCTCCCACATGTGGCCGAAGTAGCCGAAGGCGGAGGCGCGGAACGCGCGCACGCGAAACACCGCGGCGAGCGCGCGCGGATCGAATCTCGCGCCCTTCGCCAGGTGCGGGCCGTCGGGCACCAGCAAGAGCATCGCGAGGCCGCCCAGCGCCGCGACGCCCGAGGCCGCCAGCAGCACGCCCTGCCAGGGCAGTGACTCGCCGAGCCCCCTGACGAGGTGCGGAAAGCCGGTGCCGGCGACGAGCGCGCCCACCAGGAAGCCGAGCGCGTTGCCCAGGTCGCGCTGGAACCAGCCCGAGGCGATCTTCATGCCCACCGGGTAGATGCCGGCAAGGAAGAACCCGGTGGCGAAGCGCAGCACGAGCAGGCTGGCAAGGCTCGGCGCGGCGGCCAGCAAAGCGGCATTGGCCGCGGCGCCGGCGAGCGTGCAGAGGAAGAACACTAGGCGCGGCGAGTAGCGGTCGGCGACCGCGAAGAAGGCGAAGGCGAGGGTGCCGGCGATGAAGCCGAGCTGCACCGCGGAGGTCGTGTAGCCGAGCGCCTCGGCGGGCAGGCCCCACTCGCGCTGCAGGTCCGCGAGCACCGCGTTGCCGGCGAACCACAGTGAGGCGCCGGCGAACTGCGAAGCGATGATGACCGGCAGGATGCGCCGCGGACGCTCGCGGACTTGCGGCCGGCTCAGGCGCGGATCTCGCCGTGGCCGAGCACCACGAACTTCTGCGTGGTGAGGCCTTCCAGGCCCACCGGGCCGCGCGCGTGCAGCTTGTCGGTGGAGATGCCGATCTCGGCGCCCAGGCCGAACTCGAAGCCGTCGGCAAAGCGCGTGGAGGCGTTCACCAGCACCGAGCTCGAGTCCACCTCGCGCAGGAAGCGCTGCGCGCGCGCCTCGTCCTGCGTGACGATGGCATCGGTGTGCTGCGAGCCGTACCGGGCGATGTGCGCGATCGCCTCGTCCAGGCCGGGCACCACGCGGATCGACACCACCGGCGCGAGCCACTCGGTGTAATAGTCCTGCTCCGTCGCGGCCTTGGCGTCGGCGATGAGCTTGCGGGCGGCCTCGCAGGCGCGCATCTCGACGCCCTTGGCGCGGTAGATCGCGGCGATTTCCGGCAGCACCCGCGCCGCGATGCCCTCGGCCACCAGCAGGGTCTCCATGGTGTTGCAGGTGCCGTAGCGCTGCGTCTTGGCGTTGTCCGCGATCCTCACCGCCATGGCCGGGTCGGCGCGATCGTCCACGTAAACGTGGCACACGCCATCGAGGTGCTTGAGCATCGGGATGCGCGACTCGCGCATCAGGCGCGCGATCAGCTCCTTGCCGCCGCGCGGCACGATGATGTCGACAAATTCGTGCATCGTGATGAGCTCGCCCACCGCGGCGCGGTCGGCGACCTCCACCATCTGCACCGCCGCCTCGGGCAGGCCCGCGGCCTTGAGGCCCGCGCGCACGCAAGCCGCAATCGCCTGGTTGGAGTGCAGCGCTTCCGAGCCGCCGCGCAGGATGCAGGCGTTGCCTGCCTTCACGCACAGCCCGGCCGCGTCCGCAGTCACGTTCGGGCGCGACTCGTAGATGATGCCGATCACGCCGATCGGCACCCGCATGCGCGCCACCTCGATGCCGGTGGGGCGCCGCACGCGCTCGGAGACCTGCCCTACGGGATCCGGGAGCGCCGCCACCTGCTCCAGGCCCGCGGCCATCTGCTCGACGAGCTGCGGGGTGAG
>DASTHP010000305.1:0-5759 GCA_035718125.1 Burkholderiales bacterium
TCCACGTCGCCCGCGGCGCCGTGGAACTTCAGCTGGATGCCGCCTTTCACTTCCACGCCCTCGAGCTGCTCGAGGAAGTCCACGTGGAAATAGGTGCGGCGGAACTCGCCGTCGGTGACGCCCTGCAGGCCCCAGTCCTCCTGCAGCTTGACGATGTCGCGGATCGCCTTGTCCTCTACGGCGCGCAGCTGCGCGCGGCTGATGGCGTTCTGCTTGAAGTGCTGGTCGCGCGCCTCGAGCAGCTCTTTGGGGCGCAGAAAGCTGCCGACGTGGTCGGCGCGGAAGGGTGGCGTGGTTCGCTGGGTCATAGGAGCGAGGATAGCGCAATCCGCGTGCCCTGCGCCGCGCGGTTCGCGATGGGACGGCTCCCACGCGCAGCGCGCGCCGGTAAACTGCGGGCGATGCGCGCCCTGCTCGAGGAGAGCTTCCGCGCGGCGGTCGCCGCCGCGGATCCGCTCAAGATTCTGCCGGCGCACCTGCCGGCGCCGCCCCGCGGGCGCACGTTCGTCGCCGCAGCCGGCAAGGCCGCGGCCTCGATGGCGCTTGCCGTGGAGCGCCACTGGCCGCGCGCGGCGCCGCTCGAGGGTCTCGCCATCACGCGCTACGCGCACGGCCTGCCCACCGGGCGCATCCGCGTGATCGAGGCCGGCCATCCGGTCCCCGACGCGGCGGGAGAAAGCGCTGCGCGCTCGTTGCTGGAGCAGGTTCGCCAGCTTGGGCCGGACGACCTGCTGCTTGCTCTCGTCTCCGGCGGCGGCTCGAGCCTGCTTTCGCTGCCGGCGCCGGGCGTGCCGATGGCAGGCCTCAAGGCGATGACACGGGAACTCCTGCGCTGCGGCGCGCCGATCCAGGAAATGAACACCGTGCGCAAGCACCTGTCAGCGATCCAGGGGGGCAGGCTCGCCGCCGCTTGCCGCGCGCCGGTGCTTGCGCTCATCGTTTCGGATGTCACCGGCGACGATCCCACGCACATCGCCTCCGGCCCTTGCGCGCCCGATCCGACGACGATGGCCGACGCCGAAGCGCTGCTGCGCAAGTACGGCATTGCCGCTCCCGGGTCGTTCGCCGAGACGCCCAAGCCGGGGGACCCGCTGTTTGCGCGCGTGGAGAACCGCGTCATCGCGACGGCGCGCCGGTCGCTCGAGGCCGCGGCTGCGGTGTTCGCCGCGCGCGGCTACGCGCCCGTGATCCTCGGCGACGACATCACGGGCGAGGCGCGCGAGGTGGCCCGTGCGATGGCGGCGCAGGCGCGCGCGGCGCGGCGCTCGACCGTCCTGATTTCCGGCGGCGAATGCACGGTCACCGTGCGCGGCGCCGCGGGCCGCGGCGGCCGCTGCGCCGAGTTCCTGCTGGCGCTTGGCATCGCGCTGCAAGGCGCGCCGGGCATGCATGCAATCGCTGCGGATACCGACGGCATCGACGGCTCCGAAGACAACGCCGGCGCCCTGCTGGCGCCCGACTCGCTCGCACGCGCCCATGCGCACGGCATCGAGGCACAGGCGTTGCTGGACGCGAACGACAGCTACGGCTTCTTCTGGGCGCTGGGCGATCTGGTGATCACCGGTCCCACGCGCACCAACGTCAACGACTACCGCGCGATCCTGATCGCCTAGGAAGGCGCAGGGGGATCCCGCGGCTCATTCGCCGCGCCGCCACTTTCCGCGCCGTCTTGCGGCGGGCCGTGCTTCGGCTTGCCCTGGCGGATCACCCAGACGATGGCGGCCACCGTGAGGGTGACATTGGCGGCGATGCCGATGATCCAGAACCAGCTCACCGGGCAGGACGCGCCGCCGCCGATTCGAAGCCGTCGGCGATCATGACCTCGACGAGCTGCGGTCCGCCCGCGCGCAGCGCTTCGCGCAGCGCCGGTGCAATCTCCTGCGGATCGGCGACGCGCCGCGCGGCAACGCCCATCGAGCGCGCCATGGCGACGAAATCGATGTCCGGGTCGCGCAGGTCCATGCCGACGAAGCGTTCGCTCTTGCGCATCGACACCAGGCGCTCCTTCAGGATGCGGTAGCTGCGGTTGTTGGCGATCACGTACGTGATCGGCAGCTTCAGGTGCGCCGCGGTCCACAATGCCTGGATGCCGTAGAGCGCCGAGCCGTCGCCCACGACCGCCACGATCGGGCGGCCGGGCAGCGCCAGCGCGGCGCCGACCGCGCCCGGCATCGCGAAGCCCAGGCCACCGCTTGCCAGGCCGTAGTAGGACTGGGGATCGCGTTGCGGCACCAGCGCGGGCAGCGTCAGCGACGAGGTGAGCGCCTCCTCGACGATCACGGCTTCGCGCGGCAGCGCCTCGGCGATGCGCAGCATGAGGAAGCGCGGGTCGATCGGCGTTTCCTCGGCGGCCTCCAGCGCAGCAAGGCGCGTGCGACCCTGCTGCGCGCTCCAGTTGCGCGGCGCGAGCGCGGCGAGGCGCTGCGCGGCCTGCGCGGCGGTGCCGGCGCTGCGCTGGGCGCGCAGCAAGGGCAGCAGGGACGCAAGCGTTTCCTTTACGTTGGCCTGGATCGCGATCTCGGTGGGGTGGTTCTTGCCCAGCTCCCACTCGCGCTCGCTCACGTGGATCACGGGCATGCCCGGCGGCAGCGGGTCGACCGGGCTGTACACCGACATGCGCAGCAGGTCCGCGCCCAGGCACACCAGCAGGTCGAAAGGCTCGAGCGCCGCGCGCACCGCCTTCTGGTTGCGCGTCAGCGCGCCGAGGCAGGCCGGGTGCTCGCTCGGGAACTGCGCCGCGTAGGGACCCGTCTGGTGATACACGCCGGCGCCGAGCAGCTCGGCGAGCGCCACGGCCTCGGCAAAGGCATCGTGCACGCCCAGCTCATGCCCGGCGAGGATCACCGGGTTCTTCGCGGCCAGCAGCCGCGCGGCCAGCTTCGCGAGCGCAGCGTCCGAGGGGCGCATGCGCGCGTCGACCCGGGTCGACGCGCCGAGCTCGAGCTCGGCCTGCACCTCGAGCACGTCGCCGGGAAGGGAAATGAACACCGGCCCGGTGGGCGGCGTGAGCGCCACCTTCGCGGCACGGCGCACGACCAGCGGCAGGTCCTCGGCGCGCGTGACCTCCACTGCCCACTTCACGAAGGGCTGCGCCACCGGCACGAGCGGCGCGTACAGCAGCGGCTCGAGCAGCCCGTGGCCCTGCTCCTGCTGGCCGGCAGTGAGGATGATCGGCGAGCCGGAGAAGCGCGCGTTGTAGAGCGCGCCCATGGCGTTGCCCAGGCCCGGCGCGACGTGCACGTTCGCCGCGCAAAGGCGGTTTGAGGCGCGCGCGTAGCCGTCAGCCATGCCGACGACGACCGACTCGTGCAGCCCGAGGATGAACTTGAGCTGCGGATAGTCGGGGATCACCTCCATGATCGGCAGCTCGGTGGTGCCCGGGTTGCCGAACAGGTGCGTGACGCCTTCGTCGATGAGCAGGCGCAGGAACGCGCTGCGGCCGGTGAGTCGCGTCATGCCGGGCAGTGTGTCCGAACCGGACGGTCAGTCAAGCCTTGTACCGAAAGTGTGGCGGGTGGCACTTTCGAGTGCATCGTGTAAGGCTTGGGACAACTCGATTACTCGGCCCGGCGTTTCTCCGCGCCCTTACCGCCTGCCCTTTGCGCGAGGCGAGCCCCGAAGGACTGAACGTCGCGCTCGAGCCGCAAGCTAAGAGCCCCCTCGTCGGAGGGGGGGAGCGGGATTGCGCTGTGCACGGGCACCGGCACTGGCACCGGTGCGCGCTTGCCGCTAAGCGTACCGAGCAAGGTACCCGCGAGGAATACGACCGCCAGAGCGGCACCAAACGCCAGAGGCGTCAGGCGCTTGCGCCGATGCGCCTTCAGGCTCGCAAGTTCCGCGCCGAGCGCCGAGCGCTCGCCGGTCAGCCGACCGGTACGATCGGCATCGGCAAGTCTAGCCGCCGCAAGGTCTGCAATTCGGCGTGCGGCCTCGACACGGGCAAGCGTCGCTGCAACCGCGCGCTCTTCGGCTCGCACGCGCGCCTGCGCTTGGCGCGCGGACTTTTCTTCGGCGCCGACGCGCCGCTGCAGCGCACGCTCCAGTTCGCTTTCCGAGAGCCGGCGCGCCTGCGCTGCCTCGATCAGCGCGGTTTCCGCCGCGGCGCGCTGCTCTCTCGCCGCGGCAGCGGCGCGCTCCGCCACGGCTCGCGCTTCGGCCTGCTCACGTGCGTCGACCTCGGTCTTGCGGCGCACCTCGGCGGCCAGCGCGGCCTGCCGTTCCCGTTCGGCACGAGCCAGCAACTCCGATGCAGCGGCTTGCTCCGAGCGCATGCGCTCTGCAGCGAGCCGCGCAGCCTCTTGCTCCGCCTGCGCCCGTTCCGCGGCAAGCCTCGCAGCGTCGGCTTCCAGCGCGCGGCGCTTCTCAGCCAGCGCGGTGGCGATGCGTTCGGTGTCGCTGCTGGCGCGCGCCATGTCGAGCGACGCACTCTCGGTCGCCTTGCGCTCCTCGGCGAGCTTGAGCGCCTCTGCCTCGGCTGCGGCGCGCGCCTCCACTTCGCGCTTGAGCTTTTCTTCCGCCGACTTGCGTTCGCACGCGGCATCGAGCGCCTGGCGCTCGGCTTCGACGCGTCCCGCGACGCTGCGCCGCCCCTGCACTTCAGCGGCCAAGCGTTCGCGCATCAGCAGGGCGGCCTGTGCTTCGGCGGCGGCGTGCTCGCGTGCGTGCTGTTCCGCAGCCTCCTCCTGGCGCCGGCGCGCCTCGGCAAGCTCATTGGCGCGCCGCTCGGTCTCGATGCGCGCGCGTATCTCCTCGGTTTCCTGAAGCACGGTGCGCGTGTCCTGCTCGGATGGCACGCGACGGGCGTCGCTGTCGCGCGCGCTGCGTTCGCGCTCGGCCTGCTTGAGCTTGTCGATGAGGCGGCTCATCGCCGGGACCCGGGCATGCTGAGGAGAATGGCCGCCGCCATGGAGCGCATTCTAGTCGCGCGCACGGCCCAGAACGAAAAGGCCGGGGAGACCCGGCCTTTTCTCGTTACAGCGGCAAGACAGCTTACGCCGCTTTCTTTTCCTCGGCGGGCTTCTTCTCGCCGGCCTGCAGTTCCGGCCGGTCCATCAGGGTGACCAGCGCCATCGGCGCGTTGTCGCCCTTGCGCATGCCGAACTTGAGGATGCGCAGATAGCCGCCGTTCCTCTTGGCGTAACGCGGCCCGAGATCATCGAACAGCTTCCCTACGATTTCGCGGTCGCGCAAGCGGTCGAACGCCAGGCGCCGGTTGGCGAGGCTCGGCGCCTTGCCCAGCGTGATCATCGGCTCCACCACGCGGCGCAGCTCCTTCGCCTTGGGCAGCGTGGTCTTGATCTCCTCGTGGCGCAGCAGCGACACCATCATGTTGCGCAGCATCGCGAGCCGGTGGCTCGAGGTGCGGTTGAGCTTGCGCAGGCCCAGTCCGTGACGCATGGCAGCCTCGTCTTAGCGGTGATGCTCGAGACCGGCCGGCGGCCAGTTCTCCAGCTTCATGCCCAGGGTGAGCCCGCGCGAGGCGAGCACTTCCTTGATCTCGTTGAGCGACTTGCGGCCGAGGTTCGGCGTCTTCAGCAGCTCGGTCTCGCTCCGCTGGATCAGGTCGCCGATGTAGTAGATGTTCTCGGCCTTCAGGCAGTTAGCCGAGCGCACGGTCAGCTCGAGGTCGTCCACCGGGCGCAGCAGGATCGGGTCGACCTGCGGGCTCTTGGTCTGCTCGGCCTGCGCCGGCGTGCCCTTCAGGTCGGCGAACGGCAGCAGCTGGTCCACCAGGACGCGCGCGGCGTAGCGGATTGCCT
>DASTHP010000306.1:0-2795 GCA_035718125.1 Burkholderiales bacterium
CGTCATCACCGTGACGATGTCCATGCCGCCCGCGGCGGCGAGCGTGCCGACGACGAACAGCAGCGAATCCCCGGGGAGGAACGGCGTGACGACGAGCCCCGTCTCGCAGAACACGATGACGAACAGCAGCGCGTACACCCACGCACCGTGCTGCGCGACGAACGCGGCCAGATGCGCATCCAGGTGCACCACGAAATCCCAAAGCGCGGCGAGAAGCTCCATCGGCCGATTCTATATACTCTTTCGATGAGCGCCATCCGCGCGATGCCCGAGCTGCTGGTGAGCCAGATCGCAGCAGGCGAAGTGGTCGAGCGGCCCGCCTCGGTGCTCAAGGAGCTCCTCGAGAACAGCCTCGACGCGAACGCCACCGAGATCCAGGTGACCCTCGCCGAGGGCGGCGTGAAGCGCGTGCAGGTGGACGACGACGGCGCCGGCATCGCGCGCGAGGACCTGCCGCTCGCGCTCGCGCGGCACGCCACCAGCAAGATCGCGACCCTCGAAGACCTCGAATCCGTGGCGACGATGGGCTTTCGCGGCGAGGCGCTCGCCTCGATCGCGGCGGTGGCGCGCGTGGAGCTGGTCTCACGCGCGCGCGGCGCGGCGCACGCCTGGTCGGTCGCCGCGGAAGGCGGTGGCGCCCAAGCGCCGCGCCCGGCGGCGCGGGCGCCGGGCACCACCGTCGCCGTGCACGACCTGTATTTCAACACCCCCGCGCGGCGCAAGTTCCTGCGCACCGAGGCCACCGAGTTCGGCCACTGCGACGAAGTGTTCCGGCGTGTAGCGCTCGCGCGCCCCGAGCTCGCCTTTACGCTCAAGCACAACGGCCGCGTCTCGGCCCATCTCGCCCCGCAGGCACTCGCGGCGCGCGCCGGCGCGCTCCTCGGCACGGATTTCCTGGGCGCCTCGGTCCCGGTGGACGAGCGCGCCGGGCCGCTGCGCCTGCACGGGCTCGCCGGCACGCCGCAAGCCGCGCGCAGTCGGGCGGACACGCAGTACTTCTACGTGAACGGGCGCTTCGTGCGCGACCGGCTTCTCGCGCATGCGGTACGCGAGGCCTACCGCGACACGCTGCACGGCGAGCGCCAGCCCGCCTATGTGCTGTTCCTCGAGCTCGACCCGCGCGGCGTGGATGTGAACGTGCACCCGGCGAAGACCGAGGTGCGCTTCAGGGATGCGCGCGCCGTGCACCAGTTCGTGTTCCACGCCCTGCAGCGGGCACTCGCCCCCTCGGCGGCCGAGGCGCCGGTGAGCTACGCCAGCGTCGCACAGCCGCAGGGCCCCGCAATCCAGGCGTCGCTGGCGATGGCAGAACCGGTGGCGGAGTACCACGCGCGAGGCGCGCCCGCGCCCCTGCCGGCGTCGGCGAAGGCGCCGCCGCTCGGCTATGCGCTCGCGCAGCTGCACGGCGTCTACATCCTCGCGCAGAACGAAGCGGGCCTGGTGCTGGTGGACATGCACGCCGCGCACGAGCGCATCCTGATGGAGAAGCTCAAGCTCCGGCTCGACGCGGGCGCGCTCGAGCGCCAGAGCCTGCTGGTGCCGGTGGTGTTCCGCGCCGAGGCGATCGACGTGGCGACCGCGGAAGAGAGCCGCGAGGCGCTCGAGAGCCTCGGTCTGGAGGTGAGCGTCGCGGGACCGAACGAGCTCGCGGTGCGCGCGGCGCCCGCGCTCCTTGCGGGCGGCGACGTGGCCGCGCTCGCGCGCGCGCTGCTCGCCGAGCTGCGCGAGTTCGGCGCGGCGCAGGTGCTTGCCGCGCGCCAGAACGAGCTCCTCGCCACCATGGCCTGCCACGCCGCCGTGCGCGCCCACCGCGCGCTCTCCGTGCCGGAGATGAACGCGCTGCTGCGAGAGATGGAGGAGACCGAGCGCTCGGGCAGCTGCAACCACGGCCGCCCGACCTGGTACCAGCTCACGCTCGGCGACCTCGACAGGCTGTTCCTGCGCGGCCGCTGACCGCCGCGGCGGTCCGTTAAGGAACTCTTAAGGTTCCCTTAAGCAGCATTTAGCGACGCGTCCGCCGCGCCCCGCCTACAGTGCGCTCCTCGGATTTCAACTTCAGGGAGCGCACAACATGAAACAAGCCGTCGTCAGGATCGAAGAGCGCCGCGAGCGCCTCCAGGCCGCCGCCGAAGGCCGGCGCGTCGACCTCTACACCACCATCCACAAGGGCCTGCGCGTGTTCATGACCCGCACGCTCGAGGCCGTGGGCCGCATGGACGCCGCGGACGCCGCGGACGTCGCGCAGACGATCGCCCAGCTGCGCGCGCTGCTTGGCCTCATGCGCACGCACATGCACGTGGAGAACCAGTTCCTGCACCCCGCGCTCGAGGCGCGCCGCCCGGGCGCATCGCGGCGCACCGCCGGCGAGCACGCCGGCCACGAGGAGGCCTTCGAGGAGCTTCACAGCGCCACCCTGGCACTCGAGCGCGCGGACCGGGCGGCGCGCGGGGGCGCGGCGACGCTGCTCTACCGCAGGCTCTCCCTCTTCGTCGGCGAGAACCTCGAGCACATGCACTTCGAAGAGACGGAGAACAACGCCCTGCTGTGGGCAACCTACTCGGATGCCGAGCTCGGCCGCATCCACGACGCGCTGCTGGCGAGCATCGCCGCCGAGGAACGCGCGCTCGCGCTGCACTGGATGCTGCCCGCGCTCTCCGCCGCCGAGCGCGCCGGGATGCTGACCGAAATGCAGGCCAAGCTGCCCGCCGCGGCCTTCGCAGGTCTGCTCGCCAGCCTGCAGCCCGCCCTCAGCGTGCGCGACTGGGCAAAGCTCACCGCGGCGATCGGCCCGGTGG